>UQTM01000032.1 GCA_900544025.1 uncultured Odoribacter sp. | reverse complement strand
GTTTAGCTGCCAGTCCTCCTGCCGCTTTAGCGTATCGGCCAGCGGAAATTGCAGCTTATTCACGGGTTGCCCTTCCAGGTCGGACAGTTTTACTTTGCCCGGCTTATAGCCGTCGGAAGTGTAAAAAGAAAAATAGAGCGAATCCCTTGCCGGGCTGAAAGCCGGGAAGCGCATCCCGAAAGGAGCGTTTAAAATGTTTTGCGTTCGATTGCCGGACAGGCTGTACAACGAATTGTTCCCATTGAAAGAAGCCCTGAAAATCAGTGTGCTGTCTGTGACGACGGTGGGATTATCCAATTCATAAGGCACGGCGCCGTAAATCACCCGGCGTTCGCGGGTGGCTATGTCGATAGTTTCCAGATGCAGGCCGGAGGTCGTTTGCACGACGGTTGTAATTTTTCCGTCTGCATACACCGGATGAATGAACAATTCATCCCGTCCGGCGGTAAGCCGCCAGGTTTCGTGTCGCAGGGTGGAATCGAGCAGCACGATAGAGGCTTCGTTCCGGTCGTTCACTTCCACACAACCCCAGCCGCTGCCTGCGGCAAAGGGCGAGAAACGATTGTGGGGACTGCGGTAGCGGTGGTATCTTTTTCGTTGCAGGTCGTAGGTGGTCAGCGTCATCCGCCCTCCCTGTTCCCAGCGGAAATGCGGCTTGTATTCCGTCCACGCGATCCTGTTCCCGTTCAGGGCGAATTTATAATCGTCCAGCACGCCCGTGCGGGTGAGTTTTTTCTCTTTTCCGTTTTTCAGGCGTACGAATGCCCCGGATTGCTGCAATCCCTTTTTATAGGCGATCAGTTCGTCCGTACTGTTGGGAGTGGGATAATAGTAGTTGGCGTAGTATTTATTATGGGTGGCGACCGTGTCGAACCGGTCTGTCACCTGTTCGGCTTCCCGTTTCCAAATCTGCTGCAATTCCGTGAAATTGTCCCGGTATAGTGTCCGTTTGGCATCGCTATATGTGTTTTTCAGCCGTACGCTGTCCGGATTGGAAAACAGCGATTGAAATTGCGGGGTGTTCCACAGGCTGTCCCGCCGTCCGGACATCGTCAGTTTCAGACTTTTGGCAAAAGGGGTGATCCCGAAGGGGCGTCGTCCCGTGCGTTCCAGCGCTTTCGCCCATATATCGTCGCCGTAATTCGCCCTGGCGTTTGCCGTCATAAAATAGCCCATGTTATAGCGGTTGGGCACGTAATCTTTATACGATCCCAGGATGGCTTTGTAAAAGGAATAAATTCCTTTTTCCACGACCTGTGCCCGCATTTCGTTGAGAAATTCCGGGGAGCGCCCGCGTCCCAGCTTTCCTACCGCCGTTTCGAAGCAAACGGCGTCCCCCTCCATAAACCACATGGGTACATACAGTCCTACCACGGCTATCGGGAATATTTCCCCGAAAATGTAATAAAATCCTTTAGTCGTTCCCTGATTCACTTTGTCGATTTGCACCACATGCCGGAATTCATGAGTGCATAGATGTTGCAGCCAGCTGTCGGAAGGCTCCTGGGGAGGCATGGTGTAGAGTTCGCTTTTTTTCGGAGCCCATGCCACATTGCCGTTGGAGACGCCCCCGTCGGCATGCAGAATCATCGAAATTTTACCGGGCTTGTGTTGCAGAGTGTTGGCATGGCGGTAAAGTTGCTCGTAAATGTTCGCCATTTTCTGAGCGTTTGCTTCGAAGAAGTCCGGATAGATCAGTTGAAAATTATCTGTGTCGATCTGTTTCCAGCGTAGGCTGGAACGATCTTGGCCGAAATTTACGAATTGAGCGTAGCTGACTACTACCGGGAACAGTAATCCCCAAAGGAGAAACAGGTATTTTTTCATGCGGGCAAAATTAGTAAATTAAAGTGACAGGATTGGATTTTTGGACGATGAAAATACTTCCGGCAGGTATAGTTTATAAGGGTTTTTAAATTGCTTCATTCCGAAAAGTTTCCGTAACTTTGCAAAAATTCAAATTGTAGTTCTATGGAAAGCGAAAAAGATAGGATTTTGTTGTTGCGAAAACTACTTGAGTATCATAATTATAAATATTATATTGAAAACTCTCCGGAGATATCCGATACCGAGTTCGACCGGCTCATGCACGAGTTGGAAAAGCTCGAAACCCTGCATCCGGAGCTGTACGATCCCAACTCTCCAACTTTGAGGGTGGGACAGGATATTAATCAGGAGTTTACCCAGGTGTTCCACAAATATCCGATGCTTTCTTTAGGAAATACGTATAGCGAACAGGAGTTGCGGGATTTCGACCAGCGGGTGAGGAAGGTGACGGGAGACGGGGTGCAGTATGTCTGTGAATTGAAATACGACGGCACTTCTATCAGTCTGACTTATGCCGGAGGGGCGCTGACGCAGGCCGTGACGCGGGGCGACGGGGTGAAGGGTGACGATGTGACCGCCAACGTGCGGACGATCCGTACCATTCCTTTGCAGTTGCACGGAGATTATCCCGCCGAGTTCGAGATCCGGGGCGAGATCCTGATGCCTTTTTCCGTGTTCAACCGCCTGAATCAGGAAAAGGCGGAGGCGGGCGAGCCGCTTTTTGCCAATCCCCGGAATGCTGCCGCCGGGACGCTGAAGCTGCAAAATTCTTCGCAGGTGGCTAAACGGAATCTGGATTGTTTCTTGTATTATATCCCCGGAGATGTCACTCCGGCAGATACGCATTACGGCAATTTGATGAAAGCGAAGGAGTGGGGATTTCACATGCCTCCCTATATCGGTTTATGCAATTCCATGGACGAGGTGTGGGAGTTTATAAAAAAATGGGATCGGGAACGGGCGGACCTTCCTGTGCCGATCGACGGTATTGTGGTAAAAGTAAACCGGATAGAGCAGCAACACCTGTTGGGATATACTGCAAAATCCCCCCGCTGGGCGATTGCTTATAAATTCAAGGCAGAGCGGGTGGAAACTCCTTTGACGAGCGTGGTTTACCAGGTGGGGCGTACCGGAGCGGTGACGCCCGTGGCGAATCTGGAGCCGGTGCATATTGCGGGTACTACGGTGAAAAGGGCTTCTCTCCATAATGCGGACATCATTGCGGAGCTCGACTTGCACGAGCATGATGTGGTGTATGTGGAAAAAGGGGGGGAGATTATACCTAAGATCGTGGGGGTGGATGCCGCCCGCCGGCAACCGGGAGCGGAACCGGTGCATTTTATCACCCATTGCCCGGAATGTGGCACAGAGCTGATAAGGGTGGAAGGCGAAGCGAATCATTACTGCCCGAACGAAGAGCATTGCCCGCCCCAGATCGCCGGAAAGATCGAACATTTCGTGAGCCGCCGGGCGATGAATATCGAAGGCATGGGCGAAGAGACGATCGACCTTTTATTAAGCAAGGGAATTATCCGGGATGTGGCGGATATCTATTTGCTGCCGGGACAGCGGGAGAGCCTGATCGGGCTGGAAAAGATCGTCTATCCGGAAAGTTTCGAAAAGACCAGTATCCCTCTGGCCAAGGTGATTTACGGTTTCGAGATCGGAATAAAGAATATCTCTGCCCGTGTGGCGGAGGCGATTGCCGGGCGCTATAACAGTCTGGAGGCTTATTCGAAAGCTACGAAGGAAGAATTGCAGGAGGTGGTGAGCGATGCCAACGCGGTGAACCGGATTCTGGATTATTTCCGCACCCCTTTCAACCAGACGCTCGACCGACTGAAAGAAGCCGGGGAGGTGGAAAATATTCCTTTGGATTATGTGGTGTATGCCCTGAATATTCCGGGAATCGATTGGCATAAGGCGGATTTGCTGGCCGCCCGGTTCGATTATATTTATGAATTGTCGGTGGCTGCTCCGGCGGAGATTGTAGCGCTTGTCGAGGGAATCAGTGAAGCAGAGGCCGAAACCGTGGTGGCTTTTTTCCGGAAAAACGATAAGCTGGTGAGGAAGCTCAATACTCTGAATGTGTTCCGTATGCAGGAAAAATCGGTAGATAACCTGATTGCGGGAATCGAAAAGTCGAAGTCTGCCGGATTCCCGGCTTTGCTGAACGCTTTGGGCATCCGTTATATCGGCGAGACGGCATCGCGCAATCTGGCCAAAAGTTTCCGTTCCATGCAGAGCCTGATGGAGGCGGATTACGAGCAGTTGAAGGAAGTGGAGGACATCGGCGAGCAGATGGCGAACAGCATCCTGAAATATTTCGGAAAGGAAGAAAACCGGGTGTTGGTGAAACGTCTGCTGGAATATGGCGTAGAAGCAGAAATGGGGGAGAAGGAAGGCGAGAGCGACAGGCTGGCGGGACAGACTTTTGTGATTACGGGCACGCTTTCCCGTCCCAGGGAGTTTTTCAAGGAACAGATATTGGCGGCGGGTGGCAAAGTGAGCGATTCGGTATCGGCGAAAACCTCGTATTTATTGGCCGGGGAAAATGCCGGGAGTAAGCTGAAAAAAGCGGAGAAACTGGGAACTAAAATTATTTCGGAAGAGGAGTTCAATCACTTGTTGCAATAATTTTTATTTCTCGATTGAAAATATTATTTTTATCAAACGGAATAAGCATAAGAAAAAAAAGTTAAAGGGCTTATTATAAAACGACTACCAGCCGGGACGGAAAAAATTGTTTCCGGGAGAGCTGTAACGAATGATATTATGGGGAAGAACGAAACCAAAAAATTAAAACAGATCATGACCCTTGCGGGGGAGGAAGCGAGGCGGTTGGGGAATGCGAAAATCTATCCGGAGCATTTGTTTTTGGGGATGTTACGTTTGAGTGATGCCAGGGCTATCGATGTCCTGATCTCGCTGGGACTTGATTTTTATGAGGTGAAAGATAAAATAGAGCAGAAGTTGAGCCGGAAGCATGAAAAAAGTGAAGACATACCCGAGGAACTCGATTTTACGCTGGCGGCTAACAGTATATTGAAAAGAGTGATGGAAGAAGCGTGGAAGTTAGGCGACGAGGAAGCCGAATCCGAACACCTGATGCTGGCGATCCTGAGAAATCAGGCCGGATTTGTAACGAAGTTGTTCAATTCTATGGGGATCGATTACGATAAATTCAAAGAGCAGTTGCTGAAAGAGAAAACCCGGATGCAATCCGACTACCGGGAAGAATCGGACGACGACGAGGAAGGAAGCGAGGAAGACCCCGGCTATAATCCTTATCGCCAGGGTAGCGGCGCGGCGCGGTCGGATACCCCGGTGCTGGATAATTTCGGTATCGATATTACGAAAGCGGCGGAAGAGGGTACGCTCGACCCGATTGTGGGACGCGACCGGGAGATCGAACGGCTGGCGCAGATTTTGAGCCGGCGGAAGAAAAACAATCCGGTGCTGATCGGAGAGCCGGGAGTGGGAAAATCCGCCATTGCCGAAGGGCTGGCTATCCGTATCATGCAAAAGAAAGTGTCGCGGGTGTTGTTCGATAAGCGGGTGGTTGCCCTCGATATCGCTTCGATCGTTGCCGGAACGAAATACCGGGGACAGTTCGAGGAGAGGATGAAAGCCATCCTGAACGAGCTGGCTAAAAATAAAAACATTATCCTGTTTATCGATGAGATCCACACCATTGTGGGGGCAGGCGGATCGGGCGGCAGCCTGGATGCGGCCAATATGCTGAAACCCGCTTTGTCGAGGGGGGAGATACAGTGTATCGGGGCGACGACGCTCGACGAGTACCGGCAGAACATCGAAAAGGACGGGGCTTTGGAACGCCGTTTTCAGAAAGTGCTGGTAGAGCCTACCTCTTTCGACGAGACGGTGGAAATCCTCAACAATATAAAATCGCGTTACGAGGATCATCATAACGTGAAATATACCGATGCCGCTATCAAGGCTTGTGTGAAGCTGACCACCCGTTACATTTCCGACCGCTCGCTGCCCGACAAGGCTATCGATGCGCTGGATGAGGCGGGATCGCGGGTACATATCGCCAACATCAACGTGCCGCCGATCATCGAGGAACTGGAGACGTCGATCGAGGAAATCAAGGTGAAGAAGAAAGATGCGGTGAAGCAGCAAAACTTCGAAGTGGCTGCCGCTTTCCGCGACGAGGAACGCCAGTTGCTTTCTTCCCTGGAACAGGAGAAGGAGAAATGGCAGAAAGAATTGCAGGAAAACCGGATTATAGTGGACGAGGAGCATGTGGCCGAAGTGGTGGCCATGATGACGGGAGTGCCGGTGAAACGGATCGCCAAGACCGAAGGCATGAAGCTGTTGCAGATGCACGACGAGCTGGCCGACAGCGTTATCGGACAGCAGGAAGCCATTGAAAAGATCGTGAAGTCGATTCACCGGAACCGGGCGGGGTTGAAAGACCCGAACCGTCCGATCGGTTCTTTTATATTCTTAGGGCCTACGGGAGTGGGAAAAACCCAGCTGGCCAAGGTGCTGGCACAATACCTGTTCGATTCGCCCGATGCACTGATCCGTATCGATATGAGCGAATATATGGAAAAATTCGCCGTATCGCGGCTCGTGGGAGCGCCTCCCGGCTATGTGGGGTATGAAGAAGGCGGCCAGCTGACCGAAAAAATACGGCGCAAACCTTATTCCGTGGTGCTGCTGGACGAGATCGAGAAAGCCCACCCGGATGTGTTCAATATCCTGCTGCAATTGCTCGACGACGGGCAATTGACCGATAGCCTGGGACGTAAGGTGGACTTTAAGAATACGATCGTTATCATGACATCGAACATCGGTAGCCGCCAGTTGAAGGATTTCGGGCGGGGGATCGGTTTCGGATCGGGAGACCGCAGCCAGGACGGCGATTATGCCAAAGGAGTGGTGCAGAAAGCCCTGAAAAGTGCGTTCTCTCCTGAATTCCTGAATCGTATCGACGATGTAATTATTTTCAACTCGCTGTCGAAGGACGATATTCATAAGATCATCGATATTGAATTGAAAGGCCTGTTCAAGCGGATTGCAGACCTGGGGTATGTGGTGGAAGTGTCCGATGCGGCCAAAGAATTCCTGACCGAAAAAGGTTTCGACCCGCAATACGGCGCACGTCCGTTGAAACGTGCCATTCAGAAGTATCTCGAAGACGAATTGGCCGAGGTCATTATCAAAGGTACCGTGCCTGAAGGCGGGACGCTGAAAGTGGACTGCGACAAGGAAAACGACAAGCTTTCCGTAGTGGGCTGACTTGCTTGCGGCGAGGTTTAACAGATAAAAGGCTAAAGTAAAGCATGTGCTTTATTTTAGCCTTTATTTTATCCCCGTGTTTAATCCTTCCGGCTTTTATTTATTTTATTCAGGAGGTAAAACTCCATGATTGCCATTTAGTTGGGTGATTGTTTTTTGGAATAGCAGCCACGATTTTTCGTTTTGGATCGGTGAGCCGACAAAAGCGACGCGGTTGTTTTTATCTACTAAGAACGTGTGGAGTAAGGGATTTTCGGGCAATCGGTTTACGGTCCTGAAATGCCCTTCCGGATCGGTAAATGCAGGAAAATCAATATCGTAATAAGTCAAGATTTCTTGAATCTCCCGAACCCGGTCGCTTTTTAAAATGATAATTAACCGGGTATTCGATTTCTCCAGTTTTTCCGTGAAGTTCTTCCAGAGGGTAAAAGTTTGCAAGGTGCAGGGCGTACAGGCGGCCGAGTCTATATAGGCTATAATTTTATAGTTTTGAGAACCAGGGTAATCCTTGAAATCCGGAAGTTGTCCGGATGCACTTTTTAATTCTTCAGGAAATGTGACAGTTTGCCCGTAGAATGCTTTTAATTCAATGGCGAGCCTGTTCTTTTGCGTTTTTTCTTTACAGGAAAAGACCACCGTAAAAATGGCAAGGAGCATTATATACTTGCTCATACCGTTCGATCTGATGCCGGAAGCGTATAGCAAAATACCTGTTCCAGGCCGTTTTTTCCATAAATCTTTCCGTGACAGGGATCGACGGCGATTTGTAGCACCGGTTCGGCCAGCTGAATGGCATACTGAGGGATTCCTTCCCAATTAAATACATGGATCGTACTGCTGGAGCGATCACTTTCGTGAACGGGCTTATTCACGAACAAGGCATAAATATAGCGGTCGTCCGTGCATATATCTGTGTAATACAAATTGAAATCTTTCATTTCGCTTTTCAGGGAAGGAATGCCAGGAGCGTTTTCGATTCTGAATCCCTGCCATGTCCCGTTTTTAATATCTAAAATGCTGATTTGCCCTAAATGCCGCATGGCCGTTGCAAGTTTACTTTTATCCGGTTTTATCCGTGCCTGTAAATTATAGAATACGGTGGGATCGATTTCGTTCGGATTGTTTACCGGTTTTTTAAATTGCCGGAATGTTTCTATTTCGTGTCGAATGTCTCCGGCATATAAAACGTATCTTTCGGGGAGATAAGTCCTGTCCTGATAGTACAGTTTCTCGCATTGCAGGCGGGTCAATACTTGCCCGTTATCTAAAACGAAAATAAGAGAAAAGCCGTGGGGGGAAACTTTATTTCCTTCCAGCTTCAGTACCGAATCCCGCACTTCTTTCCCTTGCTGGAGAGAGGCGGTAAGGTTTAACAGTATATGTGAATGAACTCCGTCGCTTACCCACAATTTGATGCCGTCCTGTTCTTCGGAGTATTGCTCCGTATGGGTAAAATTTAGATATTCTCCCGGACCTCTGCCTTGCGGACAGAGTTTTCCGAGCAGCTTCCCGCTGTTTGTTCCGAACACGTATAGATAGTGTTCGGGATATGCCGACGAAGCGAAGGTGAGCAAGGTGTCGTATACAGACATATAGCCTGCATATACGCTGTCCAGATGCAGTTCCTGTCCTTGTAAGGGGACTTGCTTATTGAAAGCCACGGTCGTGATTTTACCGTTGAAATAAGAAGCGTCATCGTCTTTACAACCGAGAATACAAAGGCTTAGAAGTCCCGATAGGCAAAGGTATTTTAATGAAAATTTGAGCGTAGCCATCAATACATACATTTATAAGAGGTCGGGGTGGAATATTCCTTAAAACCGCCTTGTTTGTCTTTTCCACATTTATACATAACAGAACTGGTGGTCTGGCTATTGCAGATCGTATATTTGGAAGCTGCGCTTAAATCTTCTATTATATCTTTATCCAGGTAGCAGGAACGGATTTTCACCCCTTCTTCGATATTTCCGGCTAAGGCTTCGATATTGGCTGTTATCCTGCTTTCTTTTGATGAAATACTTCGGTTGATAAAGAGGGTGGCCAAAATAACGAGTGTGGTAAAAAAGAGTATTTTTTTCATTGGAATATTTTTTATGCGGTGATATACTGGAAATAAGTGAAATGAGTTGGCTCTGTCGTTATTATTTAATACAGGTGTAGGTCGAGACGGGGTATGGAGAATACTTTACTTCGCCCCGTTTGTCTTTTCCACATTTATAGACCATGGAACCCGTCGTTCGGCTATTGCAGATCGTGTAGCTCGATGCAGCACCGGCATCGCTGACAATGTCGGCGTTCATATAGCAGGATTGAATGGAAACCCCTTCTTCGATATTTCCGGCTAAGGCTTCGATATTTTCTAAGATCGCACGTTCATATCCGGGATTCAGCTTGTCGCTGATCCATATAAATCCGCAGACGCTTATGATCGATAAAAGGAATAATTTTTTCATAATATCGTATTTATTGTGTAATTTTATTTGCAAATATATAAATTATGTTTCATAAATGAGGTGTTGTTTTTATATTTTTTAGGAAAAGTGAAAACGGTACAAAGAGAAGCGGGGGAAGATACCCGGATAATAAGGATAACGGTTTTGTGGAATATCGTTTTGTAAGCGGTTTATTTTATCCGGTCTTCCATACCTATGATTCCCGGCGGTAGTTCTTGCCGCCAGCTTTTTCCGAAAGTCTTGTTCAAATGCTTGAAGATTTCCCGATTGTACCGGATTAAGACCTCCTGCGGGATGTTTAGTCCTTGTAATTTCCTGTTTATCAGGGACGGGTTATAAATGATAAAATCCACGTTATATTTGTCGCAGAACGTGCGGAAGGCCGTATTTTTTTCGTCTTCCGTGTAAGCGTATAAATGCGGCCGGCCTGCTTTGATTGTTTTTCTGGCGTGTTTTACGGATACTTCCTTTTTATCGTAGTAGAGAGGTAAAACGATGTTTAAACGATCTATGGAGCTGTTTTTGATACGGAGCACCGTGTCGCAGCTTTGAAATCCGATGAAAGAGAAGGTGATATGGTATTTGCCTTTTTTCAGGTGATTTATTTTAAAATGCCCGGAAGAATCGCTTAAAAATCCGGTGCCGGGTTTTTCCCTGATTTGTATATAGGCATTTACCAGTGGGGAAACCGTGCCCCTTTCGTTCCCGGAGATTTTCCCTGTGATATGGAATGTCTTTTCCTGTGCAGGTGACAGTGTGCATAGGAAACACAAGAATGGTATAAGGTATAGCCCGTTTTTCATGGTGACGTATTTACGTTTATCTGAAAGGCTGTTTCTACAAAAATATAAGTTTAAAGCATATTTTCATTGGATTTTCCCATTATTTTAAATTGCCGGATCACCGGGGAAAGTGCCGGATGGCCGGAAATGAACGGTGGCGTGGGTTTTGCGGCAGGATGCGGGTCCTATTTCGAGGCGGGAGTATGTAGAAATAAAAAGAGCGGCCCTGTGAAGAACTGCTCTTGTATGTAGATTTCCGGCTGGCCGGTCGTTATTCTTCCGGGCAGATGTCGATTTGTTTTTCGATGATCTGGTCGAGCGAGATGAACGATTCGGTTTTGGCGATACCGGGAATGTTTTGCAGGGTATTGATCAGGATATCCATCAGGTGCTGGTGGCTGTTACAACGGATTTTTAAAAAGAAAGAGTAATGCCCCGTGATGAAATGACATTCGATCACTTCCGGTATTTTTTCGATTTCTTTTACCACCGATTTGTATTGGTGGGCGTTGTCGAGCACCACGCCGATAAAGGCACATATTTTAAAGCCCAAAGCCCTGGGTTTTACGATGAAACAGGAACCTTCGATGATCCCGGCCTCTTCCATTTTTTTCACCCGCTGATGAATGGCCGCTCCTGAAATTCCACATTCTCTGGCAATTTCCAAAAATGGGACACGGGCATTTTTTACCAGATAAGAAAGAATCTTTTTATCGATGTCGTCAATTTGGTATTTCATAGTTTTATTGATTTTACAGGTCGTACGGAAATTTCAAACTGCCGGAAGCAGAACGAACTGCCGGAGACCGGTGGTTTTGCGGATTGTATCCGAATATATATCGTTTGGGGTCGTTATTATCTGAAATTCAAGATGCTGTACAACTGTTTCCGTTGTTTGTAATATTTTTTCCCTTCTTCGTTCGTGATGTGTTTCAGCACGTCGTCGATCAGAGTGGTGAATATGGTGGCGAACGTGAAGCCTTCCGGCGGATAGATTTGAGGATTGTGTATGTCGTTCAGCTTGGCGATATACATCCGGGCGATCATTTCGCTGGATATGTCTTTTTTATAGATGCCTTGTTCCATTCCTTTTTCGATGTTGATTTTTATCTTTTCGAAGATGAAATTGGAACGTTCTTCCTGATGAGGTTTGAAAATATCGGGAAAAGCCTGTGCAAGCATGATCGTGACCGAGGGACTGACATAGAAAAATCGTTTGTTGATTTCGTTACTGATAATCAACATGATGTCTATTGCATTCCAGCCGTTGAAGTCGTATTCTTCAAATATCTCTGCAAAGCAATTTCGCTCGTGTTCGAGTATAGCCTTGACAATGTCTCTCCGGTCGCTGAATGTTTCTTTCAATTCTTCCAGAGTTACGCCTACGGTTTTTAAATGTTCCTCGTTGAAATCGTTGATTCCGTATTTGGAAATATAAGTACGTAGTTTTTCCGCCAGTAAATATCTCTTCTCCGTCATCGTGTGCGTAAATTCGTTTTATGCTGTAAAGATAGTAAACAAAAAGCGATAGAAAGAATTCTTCTTGCAAATTATTATTATTGTCTTTGTTTTTCTTTAATGCTGTAACTTTATTTATCGGAAAGGTTTCAGGGCTGGATTTTGTTTTTACAGATTGAAAATGATACCTTTGCATCGTTCATTATCGGGATATATGAGAAATTTGATTTTTTTGTGTTTGCTGCTGGTTGGCAGTTTGACGAATGCTGCCGAAAATAAAACGAGATTGGTGGTGGGAATTACAATCAGTAATTTTTATCCGGAGTGGCTGGATGTGTATCAACGGGAACTGGCTTCCGGGGGATTGCGCAGGATTATGCAGGGAAGTGTGCAGCTAAAGGCTGATTATGATTATCTGTTCTCGCAATCGGGGGCTGACCAGGCTACGATCTATACGGGCTTGCTGCCTTCGGAGCACGGTATGGTGATGCACGAATGGTACGATCGTTTGAGGGGACGCCGCCAGGGAAATGTGGCTTCCGAGCAATATATGGCGATCGGGGAAGACCGGGAGATGAACGGATTGAGTCCGGAATGGATGCAGTCGCTTACGCTGGGATGCGTGATGAAGATGCACAATGCTTTCGCTAAGGTATTCAGTCTTTCCATGAACGGGGAAGAGGCGGTGCTGAGCGGGGGGAATTGTGCCGATATGGCATTGTGGTTCAGCGAGAACAACGGGAAATGGGTATCCTCTAAATATTATGCCGATTCGCTGTACGGGTGGATCGGGGATTATAATTCCAAGATCGAGAGCGATTTCTATATTCGCCGGGGCTGGATGCCTTTGGGCGAGGAAACGGCGAATGCGATGGCTTTGCGTCTGAAAAACAAGGTGGGTATCGGGAGCAGTTTTTTTTACGATATCAATCAAACTAAAAAGAAGTTCGACACTTACCGGGTGCTGAAAGCTACGCCTTATGCCAATTCCATCGTGGCGGATATGGCGGAGCGGCTGATCAGGGAGGAGAAGCTGGGGGTGGATAACGATGCCGACCTGCTGACACTGAGTTTTTCATGCCTGGATTATATGAACCGTGATTTTGCCGTGTATGCTCCGGAGTTCAGGGATGTCGTGATCCGTTTAGACCGGGATGTGGAACGGTTGCTGGCGGTGCTCGACAGTCAGGTGGGACGCGATAATTATACGGTGGTTCTCACTTTTTCCGAAGCGCGGGAGATTTTGCCGGAGGAATTGGATAAGATGAATATCGCTTCCGGGTATTTCAGTATTTTTAAGGCTGTGGCGTTGTTGAAGTCTTATTTGAACCTGGTGTATGGAGAGGGGGATTGGATTCAGGATTACGATGCCGGGCAGATTTACCTGAACCGTACTTTGATCGAGAAGAATAAGATCGCGTTGAAGGATATTCAGGATAAGGTGGCGGATTTTATGATCGAATTTGAAGGGGTGGCTCGTGTGATGACGGGCTATTCATTGACACATAATACATTGTCGTCGGGGGTAGAGGCTTTGTTTCAAAATTCCTATTCTCCGAAAAGAAACGGGGATGTGCTGTTTTGCCTGTTGCCTACCTGGCTGCCCGAACTGAAAGATGCAGAGGATAGCTATGCGCGTTACAGCAAGCGGAACAAAGTGCCTTTGTACTTTTACGGGGCAGGTGTCACTTCGTCCCTTCGTCCCGAATGTAAGATGATCGATGTGCTGCCGACCCTGTGCCGGATTTTGGATATTCCCGCGCCTTATACGGCTAAGGGAGAGAATGTGCTGAAATAAGCGGTTTCGGAAATCCCGGTTTAAAGTGGGCGTATATAAAAACGGCTGTGTTTCGGCTGGAGTGTTGCAGGCCGTTTGTGTGGGAGATGCGGGTGGAATGAGTCGTTTTTAAAGAAGTAATATAACCGACTATGATAAGGTAAACGGATATTTTCGTTTACCTTATTGTTTTTTCAGTGTATGGTCCGGTTTAAATTCCAGGGTTTCCATCAGCGTAAGGATGTCTTCGCGCAGGTATTGGATTACCGGAGCAAGGGAATCTTTGTCGGGGTGCTGGTTGAAATAGAGTGCACCGCGCAGGAAATGCCGGGTAGAATCGGTGATAAAGAATTGGGTGGACGAAGCTGTATTGCCTTCGATGAAATAGACCAGCCCGAAAATTTTATCCCGGCGAAAGAGTTTTTCATCGATCGACTCCGCTTTTATGGTGTGGGTATAGGCAAGGCGGTGGCAGTCCTGTAAATAGCTTTGCAGGGAAGTGTCCGCCGTGATCGCTTTGTAGGAAAGATGTATTTTGGCATTGTAAGCCGGATATACCAGATTGATCCAGTAAGGCTCTGCATCCTTATCCCGGTCGATTTCCATTTGGGCATCGGCTGCTTTTTCAAACCGGTACGGAAAGCTGTCGGCTAAGGGCCGGTATGCCTTTTCCGGGAAATCGATCCGGTAATAACCGTAAGGTTTGGGAGTGTATTTTTCGTTGCATCCCCCGGCGATTAATAATATAGACAGGGAAATCGATAGATAAATATATTGTCTTGCAGGCATATAGGTTTGAATTTAAATCATTCGAATATCGGGACGTTATCCTGCGGCTTATCCGATCTTCTCGTATTTGATTTTTATGATCCTCCGGTTGTCCACTTCGAGAATCGTGAATTTGTGTTCGAGGTAAACGATCACGTCGTTTTTCTTGGGTAATTCTCCCTTGATTTCCAGAATCAGTCCGGCAAGGGTATCGGCTTCTCCTTCGATGTCTTTGAAACTGTCCTGGTCGGCATCTACGATTTTGATAAAATCGTTCAGCAGGGTGGAAGCCTCGAAAATATAGGCGTTGTTACGAATCTTGATGTAGGTTTCCTCTTTCTCGTCGTATTCGTCGTTGATCTCTCCGACGATTTCTTCAAGAATGTCCTCCATGGTAACGATACCGGATGTGCCACCGTATTCATCGACTACGATGGCCAGATGCACTTTCTTGCTCTGGAACTCTTCGAGCAGGTCGTTGATCTTTTTGGTTTCGGGAACGAAATAAGCCGGGCGAAGCAACGACTGCCAGGAAAAATTATCCTTTTCTTTCAGATGCGCCAGCAGGTCTTTCACGTAAAGCACGCCTTCGATGGTGTCGAGGTTTTCGCGGTACACCGGAAGGCGGGAGTAACCGTGTTCGATTACGATGTCTTTTACCTGCTCGAAACTGTCTTTGATGTCGATGGCGATCACGTTGATCCGGGGACGGATGATGTCGATAGCCGATATGTTGCTAAACCGGACGATTCCTTCCAGTATTTCTTTTTCGTCGTTGATTTCCGAATCCTGTGTCAGTTCCAGCGCTTTGGAAAGCTGGTCGATCGACAGGCCGGTCTTTTTCACCATGCGTTTGCTGATAATCGAAGTGGATTTAATCAGCAGGACGGACAGGGGGCGGAACACATAGGTCAGGAAGGTCAGCGGTCCGGCCATGAATATCGCCATTTTCACCTGTGAACGGTTGGCATATAATTTAGGTATGATCTCTCCGAACAAGAGGATGACGAAGGTTACCAATACCACCTGTATGATAAAGCCGAGTACCGGGTTGTTGGAGAAATCGAATAGGGAGTTTACCAAATAACTGGAAATAATAACGATAGCGACGTTTACAAAATTATTGGAAATCAGTATCGTCGATAAAAGAAGGTTGGGTTTTTTATGCAGGTTATAAGCCTTGTCATACCCTTTTTCTTTCAGTTTTTCGAGTTCGCCCGGAGTGAGCGAGAAGTATGCGACTTCCGAACCGGAAATCAGGGCTGAGCACAGAAGTAACAATATTAAAATGACGATGAATATTCCATCAACAAAAGTAAAAGCGCCCGGCAGTAAAGTTTGCGCCGCCGGATAGACGTCAGTTTCCAAAATATACGATATTAGTTATACAATCGGGTTACTGCCCTTTCTGCCGGACTGTTCCTCCCGGCAGAAAGAACATTAAAACGGCAGGTCGTCACTTTCGTCGGGCACATTGGATGCCGCCGACGGTACAGGACTGCCTGCGGACGAAGCCGGAGCGTTATAGCCTCTGGAAGGTGCGCTTCCGCCATCGCCGTTATCCTGTTTGAACGACAGCATTTGCATGTTGTCCGCCCATATTTCGGTGGTATATCTTTTCGCGCCATTCTGGTCGTCCCAGGAACGGGTGCGGATACGTCCCTCTATATAAAGGCGCATGCCTTTGTGCACGTACTTTTCCACGATCTCGGCCAAACCTCTCCACAGCACGATGTTGTGCCATTCGGTTTGATCGACCCGTTCGCCGTTCTTGTTTTTATAGCTTTCCGTGGTAGCCAACCGGAGGTTTGCTACAGCCGTTCCGCCTTCTAAGTACCTAACATCCGGATCTGCTCCCACATTACCGATCAAAATGACTTTGTTTACCATATTCCTTGTTTTAAAATTTCACACAAGTTACGAAAAAAGCAGAAAAACGGAATAATTTCCCTACTATAATTTTATCTGTTGGCGAAATTACGGAAAAAATCCTGAAAGAGAAAAAAATGACAAAAATCCTCGCGTTTTTTTTATTCTTAACGGAAAAGCTTTATATTTGCAGACTGAAAATTGAAGAATGCGAAATAAATTATTGAATATTAAATATTTAAAAAAATGACAAAAGCGGATATTGTTAACGAAATTTCGAGAACGACCGGGATTGAAAAAGTAGCGGTACAGGCTACTGTAGAGGCTTTTATGGAGTCAATTAAAAATTCCGTTGTTGAGGGTAAAAACGTGTATTTAAGAGGTTTCGGTAGTTTTGTTGTGAAAAAGAGAGCTGAGAAAACTGCTCGGAATATTTCGAAGAATGTAACTATCAAGATTCCAGAACATTTTATTCCTTCATTCAAGCCTTCAAAAAGCTTTGTTATTGAGGTAAAGGGTAATGTAAAAAAATAAGAAAGGAGAAATTTATGCCAAGCGGAAAGAAAAGAAAAAGACATAAGATGGCTACCCACAAACGTAAAAAAAGACTGAGAAAAAATCGTCATAAGAAGAAATAACTTTCTTCAAGTTTGTGAGTAAAAGAATAAACCTAAAGACAGTAAAGTCTTTAGGTTTATTAGTTATAAATTAAATAATAGCGTAGTGAATAGCGAATTAGTAATTGACGTAAAGGCAGAGGAGATCGTAATCGCTTTGTTGCGGGAGAAAAAACTGGTAGAACTGACCAAAGAAAAAACCAGTATGCAATTTGCGGTGGGGGATATTTATCTGGGTAAAGTGAAAAAAATCATGCCCGGATTGAATGCTGCTTTTGTTAATGTAGGGTATGAAAAAGATGCTTTTTTGCATTATTTGGATTTAAGCCCGCAGTTTCATTCGCTGGACAGTTATATCAAACAATGTATTGCCCGTAAAGGGATGCCGGTTTCCAAGCTGAAATTGGAGCCTGAAATCGATAAGGTGGGGAAAATCGCCGATATTCTGACCGTAGGCCAGTGGGTTGCGGTACAGGTGGCGAAAGAACCGATCTCGACGAAAGGGCCGCGCCTGACCTCGGAATTGAGTATTGCGGGGCGCAACCTGGTGTTAATGCCTTTTTCCGAAAAGGTATCCGTTTCCCAGAAGATCAAATCGATCGAGGAACGGAAAAGACTGAAGCGGGTGATCGAAAGTATCCGCCCGAAAAATTATGGCGTGATCGTCCGTACGGTGGCAGAAGGCAAAGCCGCTGCCGTTTTCGATAGCGAGCTGAAAGAGTTGGTGGAGCGTTTTGAAACGGCATTCAAGCATATCCGCGACATCGAACCGCCGAAGCTTATTTTGGGCGAGATCGACCGGACAAGCGCGATTCTCCGCGACATTCTGAATCCTTCGTTCGAAAATATCTATGTGAACGATATCACGTTGAGTAAGGAAATCAAGCATTTCTTATCCACCATAGCTCCCGAAAAGCAGGATATTGTGAAATATGTCTCTCCTGAAATTCCTATTTTAGACCATTTCGGGGTGGATAAGCAGATCAAGTCGTCGCTGGGGAAAACGGTTTCCTTTAAAAACGGGGCTTACCTGATTATCGAGCATACGGAGGCTTTTCATGTTATCGATGTGAACAGCGGTAACCGTACGAAGCTGGGCGACGACCAGGAAACCAACGCCCTCGAAGTGAATTTAGCCGCAGCCGAGGAGGTTGCCCGGCAATTGCAGTTGCGGGATATGGGCGGTATTATCGTGATCGACTTTATCGATATGCAGCTGGCCGAGAACCGGCAAAAGCTGTTCGAGAAGATGAAGACCTGCATGGAGATCGACCGCGCCAAGCATACCATCCTGCCGTTAAGTAAGTTCGGCCTGATGCAGATCACCCGTCAGCGGGTACGTCCGGCCATGTCGGTGGAGACCACGGAAACCTGTCCGGTATGTCATGGGACGGGAAAGGCGGAAGCGGCGATTCTGGTCATCGATAAAATCGAAGACGAGCTGGAATATTGGGCACGGGAGAAAAAGCAAAAGACGATGGTGCTGAAAGTGCATCCGTTCGTGGGCGCTTACCTGAAAAAAGGATTGATTTCATTGCGCCGGAAATGGGCGTTCCGCTATGGCGTTTCCCTGCGGGTGGTGGATGTTCCTTCCTATTATATTTACGAATACCATTTTTATAACCGTTATAACCGGGAATTGGTCGAGAAGTAGAAGGCGGCTGCCTGAATTTTGTATGGCCGGAGTGGTGGATTACCGCTCTGGCTTTGTGTTTTTACGGGTATATGCGTTCTTTCCGGCGGTGTGTGGTCTTTTCTATAAGACCATTAATTATATGTTAATTTCTTTACATGCCCCCTTTGAGAAAAGAATTAATAATAATTTTGTGAATCAGTTGTTAGAATATTAATTCATTTATTATTTATGAGAAAAAAAGGAATAGCTTTTTTATTGACGTTCATTCTCGGCGTGTTTACCCTATCGGCGCAGGTGACGAATCCTGCCAAATGGTCGTTTTCACAGAAAGACCTCGGTAATAATGAATATGAACTGACTTTAAAAGCAACATTACAGCCGGGATGGCATGTTTACTCTATGTACACTCCGGCAGGAGGCCCGATGGCTACAACACTTTCGTTTACAGACGAGGGGAAAGGGGTCGAGTTGTTGGGGAAAGCCGTGGAAAACGAGCCTCACAAAGCGTTCGACGAAGTGTTCGGGATCGATGTCTGGTCGTTCGAAACGGAGTATATCATTAAGCAGAAGGTAAAAGTGACCGATGCGGCGACCGCAGCCGTGAAAGGGCATTTGGAATATCAGGTATGCCAGGAAGGGCAGTGCGTGATGTTCGAAGATGATTTTGAAATTCCCGTAGGACAGGCTTCCCAGGCCGGTACGGAGGTGAAAGAAGGTGTTGCGACGGATTCCGCTGCGGACGGCGGGACGAAAGACGAGTCTTTGTGGCTGTTTTTCTGGGCGGCCTTTTTGGGTGGCCTTGCCGCTGTGGTTATGCCCTGTGTGTTCCCGATGATCCCGATGACCGTGTCTTTCTTTATGCACGGCGATGCCAATAAAGCGAAGGCAAAGGCGAAAGCCTTGTTCTTTGCCCTGTCGATCATTGCTATCTATACGGCTTTGGGATTGGTGATCTCCGTGCTTCTGGGGCCGGATTTTATCAACTGGCTGAGTACGAACTGGATTCCGAACCTGTTTTTCTTTGTTATTTTTATGGTCTTTGCCGCTTCGTTTTTCGGGGCGTTCGAGATCGTGCTGCCTTCGTGGCTGGTAAATAAATCCGATAAGCAGGCCGACCGGGGTGGTTATGTGGGCGCATTCTTTATGGCGTTTACCCTGGTGCTGGTGTCTTTCTCCTGTACGGCTCCGATCGTGGGTACTTTGCTGGTGGAGGCTGCGCGGGGATCTGTGTTGCGTCCGATCATCGGCATGCTGGGATTTTCCATCGCCGTGGCCTTACCTTTCGGATTTTTCGCCTTTTTCCCTTCCAAATTGAGCAATCTGCCGAAATCCGGCGGCTGGCTGAATTCGGTGAAGGTGGTGTTGGGCTTTATCGAGGTGGCTTTGGGCTTTAAGTTCCTGATGGTGGCAGACCAGACTTATCACTGGGGATTGCTCGACCGGGAAGTATATATCGCTATCTGGATTACGATCTTCACCTTACAGGGCTTGTATTTGATGGGAAAACTCAAATTTGCACACGACAGTGATTTAAAATATATCGGTGTGCCCCGCCTGGCTTTTATTATCGTCACTTTTGCTTTTGTGGTTTACCTGATTCCGGGCATGTTCGGCGCTCCGCTGAAAGCGCTGGCCGGTTATCTCCCTCCGCAGGAGACCATCGATTTCGATATAAACCGGATCGTGCGGGAGAATGTACGGGAACTGGCGAAAAGCGGTGTGACCGCTTCGGGCTCTGCCGTAAAACCGGGGGAGGAGCTGTGCGAGCAGCCTAAATATGCCGATTTCCTGCATCTGCCTCACGGATTGGAAGGATATTTCGATTATGAGCAGGCAGTGAAATGTGCACAGGCTCAGGGGAAACCCTTGTTTATCGATTTTACCGGGCATGGCTGTGTGAATTGCCGTGAAATGGAGCAATCCGTTTGGTCGGACCCGAGGGTGAAAGAAATTTTGCGGGACGATTATGTGGTGGTAGCCTTGTATGTGGACGATAAAACCACCTTGCCGGAGAACGAATGGTATGTTTCGGAGTACGATAATAAGAAAAAGAAGACTTTAGGCAAGAAAAACGCCGATTTCCAGATCAAGAAATTCGACTCCAATGCACAGCCGAATTATATCCTGCTGGATAGCCGGGGCGGGAATGATACCGACCTGAAACAGCATGTGCTGGCTCCTGCGCGGGGACATAACCTGGATAAGGATGCTTTTGTCAAGTTCCTGAAACAAGGTCTTGAAGAATATAAGAAAAGAAGCAAATAAAAGAAGCAGGCCGATTGTTTTGCAGAGCGATCGGAAAGGCCGGGGTTTAAACCCCGGCCTTTTTTTTATACCGTTTTTCCTGTTTTTTTAAGAAAAATAAAAAAATGATGTAACTTTTTAATTCCTCGTCTGTCTTATAAGTGTTATGGAGCTGGAAGAATTTAAATCGACGGTATTGCCTTTGCGGGACAAATTGTTCCGGATCGCTTTCTGTATCACCCGGAGCAGGGAGGAGGCAGAGGACGTGGTGCAGGATGTGATGCTGAAAGTGTGGGACAGGCCGGAGAATTGGAAAGAGGTGGACAGCACGGAGGCTTATTGTTGCAGGATGGCACGGAACATATCGTTGGGACGGCTGGCGCTGAAAGGTAACCATACAGAGGAATTGAACGGGCAACAGGTTGCTGTCGGCAGGGCGGATTTGCCGAATGAGCGGGTGGAAAAGGAAGAAAGCCTGGGGATGCTGAGAAAGCTGATCGCCCGTTTGCCGGAAGCCCAGCGTATGGTGGTACAGTTGAGGGATGTGGAGGGGATGAGCTATCAGGAGATTGCCCGGGTTTTAGAGGTCAGTGAAGAATGGGTGAAGGTGAATTTGTTCCGGGCGCGTAAGGAGATAAAAGGTTTGTTTTTAAAGATCGAGAATTATGGACTGTAAGCGGATTGAAATATTGATGAATAAATTCTGGGAATGCACCGCAACCCCGGAAGAAGAGAACGAATTACGGCAGTTTTTTCTGGAGTGCCGGGAATTGCCTCCCCATTTGTCGGCTTACCGCGAATTGTTCGTGTGGCAGGCAGAAGAATGCCGGCAGGGGCTGGACGGCTCTTTCGACCAGCGAATCCTGGCCAAGATCGGAGAACGCCGCCGCCCGTCGGTGTCTTTCCGGAAATATATCGCTACGGCGGCGGCCTGTGCTTTGCTGGCGCTGAGTGTCGGGGGGATATTGCATTACAAACAGGTGAAGACCGCACGACCGGCGGAAGAAACCATGACTCCGCAGCAGGCTTTGGCGGAGCTGCAAAAAGCCTTGTCGTTCGTATCGGAAACGATGAACGAAGGAGAACGGTTGATGGAAACCAATATTGAAAAAGCTAAGGTTGCAACTAAATATATCCACGAATTGAAAAAAATCGAATTATGAAAAAGTCAATCATCTTTATATTATTGTGCTTTTGGGGATTATGCTCTCCGGCACAGGACCTTGTAGAACTGTTTTGCAATAGGTACGGAAATGACGGGAAATTTACGGTTGTCAATGTCAGTGCCAAGATGTTTAGCCTGATAGCCGATATGACCGATCCCGAAACGGAAACGATTATCAAAGACCTTACCGGATTCAAGCTACTGAAAACGCAGCACGATATTCCGCGATATTCCGGGGAAGTGCTGGCTGTTATAAACGATAGCCGGAAAGGGTACGAAGAATTGATGAGGGTACAGGAGCAGAGGGAGGATGTCCGTATTTATGTGCGTGAAGTGAAAGGAGTTATCACCGAATTGATTGTTTTGGTGAATAATTCCCGTGAGTTTGTCTTAATGGGGTTTACCGGAAAGATCGACCTGAAAAAAATATCCCGGTTGTCCAAAAGTGTCAATGTGAGCGGAATGGAATATTTGAATAAAGCAGTGAACAATCCTAAAATAGAAAAGCAATGAAAAAGATTCTCTTACTCTCGGTTTTAGTATTCGCCTTTTGTTTTCAGGGGAATAGCCAGGTAAAAACGTTTAAAGACCTGTACGAGAAATATGAAAACGATATCGAGGTAAAGTGTTTGAAGATCAGCCAGCTCGGTAATTTCCTGCTGTCCATGTGTATCCCTCAGGCGGAAAACGATGCCGTGAAACGTTTGGTGAGCAATTGTTCGGGGGCCAGCCTGCTGGTAAGCCAGGGGCAGAAAGGGAAAGACCTGAGCGAGGATGCAACGGCTTATATTAAGAAAAGTAAGCTGGAAGAATTGACCACAGTCAAGGAGGCAGGAAAGGATATTCGTATTTATGCCGAGAGTAAAGGCAAAGAAATTCTTCAGATTTTTGTTTTGGTTCAGGCAAACGCTCAGGTGGTTTGCGTACAGCTGAACGGACGTTTCTCTACGGATATGCTGAAAGAAATAGCTAAGGTATGATCATATTTGGTTATTCATGTTGAGGTGATTTAGGTTTATTGAATTATCTTTGTCACCTCGATATGAATAACATGCAGATTACAAAAGTCATTGTCTTATTGTTGTGTGCCGGGCTGTGGGTGAGCTGCGGCAATAAAGAAAAAAAACAGGAAAACTTCCGGTATTTCCGGAATTATCAGGCTACCTTCCGGGATTTGAACGATAAGCATGTAAGTGCAGCCCGGCGATGGGGGATCAAACCGATACAGTCGGATGAAGAGCTGGAAAAGCAAATGAAAAAGCTGGAGAAAATCACTTCCTGCCGCTGGTACGATATCGACGACCTTACCCATTCTTTACCTTACCTTGTGCCCCGTGCCGGCAAACTGTTGGAAACCATCGGGCGAAATTTCAGAGATTCTCTCGACAGTAAAGGGTTACCCGACCGAAAAATCATTGTAACCAGCGTTCTACGTACCAATTCCGGCGTGAAGCGGTTACGGAAAAAGAATTTGAATGCGAGTGCCAATTCCGCTCACATGTTCGGTACGACTTTCGATATTGCCTATGCCCGTTATGTGAAGGGGAAGGAGGAAGAGCGCGATAAGCTGAAAACCGTGTTGGCGGAGGTGTTGCGGGATTTAATGGAGGATAAAAAATGTTATGTGCGTTACGAGTTTAAACAAGGATGCTTTCACATTACGGTACGATAATTCATTCTTTTTAAGTAAAAAAATACAGAAAATCAGATTGACAATACGTATTGCAATATACTGTTTTAATTAGTGGTATATGAAAAAGAGCCTGATCGCTTTAGCTTTTGGAACACTCGGCTTGGGGATAGCCGAGTTTGTCATGATGGGAATATTGCCCGATGTGGCGCACGATATGCATGTTTCTATTGCCGAAGCCGGACACCTGATCTCCGCTTATGCCCTGGGGGTATGTGTCGGCGCTCCTTTGCTGGTGCTTGCCCGGAAATTTCCGTTAAAACATATTTTACTGGCTTTGGTATGCCTGATTATGCTGGGAAATTGCTGCGCGGCGGCGGCTCCCAATTATTGGCTAAAGCGAGCGGCTGCGGTGACCAGTTATTGGCTGCTGATGGGCGCCCGTTTTATTTCCGGCTTGCCGCACGGGGCTTATTTCGGTGTAGGCTCTATCGTTGCCGAGAAATTGGCGGCTAAGGGGAAAGGTACGGAAGCGGTGGCTATTATGGTTGCCGGAATGACGATCGCCAATCTGTTCGGTGTGCCTTTGGGTACTTTTTTGAGTACGGCCGTCTCCTGGCGTGTCACCTTTTTGCTGGTAGGCGTGTGGGGAATGGTGATCCTGTATTGCATCTGGCGATGGGTTCCTCAGGTAGAGGGATTGCCGGACACCGGATTTAAGGGACAATTCCGCTTTTTAAAATCCCCTGCGCCCTGGTTATTGATCTTTGCAACTATGTTAGGCAATGGAGGGGTGTTTTGCTGGTACAGTTATATCAGTCCCCTGCTGACGCATTTATCGGGATTTGCCGTCGATAAAATATCGGGATTGATGGTGCTGGCCGGGATAGGCATGGTGGTCGGCAATCTGGTCAGCGGCCGGCTTTCCGACCGTTTTTCGCCGGGACGGGTGGCGGCTTCCGTGCAGAGCCTGACCTTTTTACTTTTAATCTTAATATTCTTTTTTGCCCATATTCCTTTGCTGTCGGTCGTGCTGATGTGCTTTTGTACCGCCAGCCTGTTTGCTCTTTCCAGCCCGCAACAGGTGTTGTTGCTCCGGTTTTCCAAAGGGGGGGAACTTTTGGGGGCTGCCAGTGCCCAGGTGGCATTCAATCTGGGAAATGCGATCGGTGCTTTTGCCGGAGGATTACCGTTGGAAGCAGGGATGAGCTATCGTTATACGGCTTTGGTGGGAGCTCCTTTTGCTTTGGTTGGGTTTATCCTTTTAGTGATATTTTACCGGAAGTACGAGAAACCGGAATGGGTAGCCATACAGGGGGAATAATTCCTCTGTTTTTCTATCGGAGCCATAGGCCGGATAGAGGGCAGGGACTGGCGTTTGCGTTCCGGTTTCCCGGTTTTCTTATGTTTTCATTTTCTTCGGATAGCCTCGTCTTTCATTTATGCTAAAGGCTTTTTCCCGGTTTTTTGCCATTTCTCTTTTAGCCAAAAGTATGACATCAGGAACAGGGAAACGGCGAACAGATGTTCCGCTGTCCAGTATATGGCCAGAGGAACTTTAAGGAATGTGGCGATAAAAAACAGATACATTAAATAAAGCACGATAGTGGCTACCTGGAATATAAAGGCGAGCCGGGTGTTCCCGATGCCTGTGACCGCATTCATGTAAATGTAGGCGGGGACAGCCCAAAGGTAATTCACCAGCATAACCGAAAGCGGAAATAAAGCTTCGTGAACCAACTCGGGATCGGGAGTGTAAATACCGAGCAGGGGACGGGCGAACAGGCAGGCCAGGACGATGAAGGGGACGCCTACGGCATAGCTTAACCGTATGATTTTCAGGCAGAGGGGCATAATCTCTCCGACGCGGCCTGCCCCCAGCGAATTACTGACCAAAGAGCCCGTGGTTGCTGCGAAGGATTGCACGATGACAAAGAACAGGGTGGAAATACTCCGTATGACATTGGCGATTGCAAGCTGGTTTTTACCCAAATGCTCTATGGCGATAAAGAATAACAGCCACGGAGCTATGCTGATAAAAGCGTGTAGCATACTCCAGACGGACAGGTTGAAAACCTCTGAAAGCATTTTCGGCTTAAAGCAGGGAAGGAATCCATATTGCCGCTTATCCACTTTCAATCCGACATATCCGAGAAGTACCAGTAAGGCACTTCCTTCCGAGAGGGAGGAGGCTATGGCCGCCCCTGCAATGCCTAAAGGCGGTATGGTTTCCGTCCCGAAGATAAGCAGGTAATTGAGTAAAATGTTAAAAAAGGCGGCGGTCAGTGCGCTTGCCGTCAGGATACGGGTGTGGGTGATCCCTACGAAGAATGCCCGTAAAGCCAAAGCCGGGAAAGTGAACAGCAAGCCCCAGTTCCGCCAATGCAGATAGTGGACGGCGGTTTGATAAACTTCGTCCGAAGTCACCAACCTTTTCAGCAGGAAAGGAGCGTAACGGCTGGAAACGAAGAAAAGGACGACGGACAAGGCGATCAGGAAAAACAATCCCTGAAAAAAGGTCTGCCCGGTAGCCTTACCGTTTTGCTCTCCGTTCCGCCGGGCGATGACGACCTGTAAGCCGAGGCTGAACCCGAAGCCCAGCATATAAAGTGCCATATAGTAAATTCCGGCAATGGCGGAAGCTCCTAATTCGGTCGTTCCCACGTGGCCTAAGAAGATGGCGTCGGTGAGGTTAATGAGTTGTTCCATGCCGATACTCAGCATCACGGGATAATTGATGAGCCAGATTTGTTTGTAGGTATATTTCATCATTCAACTTAAATGGGTGTGCACGGGTATTTACCACGCCCTAAAAGGCGCGATAGGTGAACTGTGCTTATAAATAATAAGGATAATAAAACTCTGTGGCAGGTTATAATAACTTGCCGGACCGGATGATGGACCGGTTACTTTTCGGCGTAGCTATATGCAGAGTTTTATAAACATAAGTCGAACAATCGTTTTTTGAATCTTTTCCGGGATAAATATAGTGTTTTTTGCGGAGTGTGGTTATAGAAGGATGGAAAGAATTCCGGATGGGGGAAAATCGTTTCCGTCCGGATGATTTATTGTTTTTTCCGGCAGAGTAATTTTAAAGGCGAGAATAGGCGGATATATTCCAAAATATGAAAAGATTAGCTATCTTTGCACCCCGGAAACGCAGAGAAAGGATACGCCGGGTTTACGGGGAAATCCGAGAGGCGTGGGTGGAAGAGCAAATACTTGATAATAAATCATATAATAAGATATAATGGGTTTACAATGTGGGATCGTAGGATTACCGAATGTAGGGAAATCTACGTTATTTAATTGTTTGAGTAATGCGAAAGCACAATCGGCTAATTTTCCGTTCTGTACGATAGAGCCGAACGTGGGAGTGATCACCGTGCCGGACGAGCGCCTGAATAAATTGGTGGAATTGGTGCACCCGCAGAATGTGGTTCCGGCTGTGGTCGAGATTGTGGATATTGCCGGGCTGGTCAAGGGAGCGAGTAAGGGAGAAGGCCTGGGGAATAAATTTTTGGCCAATATCCGGGAAACGGATGCGATTATCCACGTATTGCGTTGTTTTGAGGACGATAATATCGTGCATGTGGACGGTAGTGTCGATCCGGTGCGCGATAAGGAAATCATCGATACGGAATTGCAGTTGAAAGACCTCGAAACGGTGGAAAGCCGTTTGCAGCGCGATGAAAAACGGGCGCAAACCGGGGGCGATGCCGTGGCGAAACGCCAGGTGGAAGTGCTGAAAATGTATAAGGCTGCTTTGGAGCAAGGGTTGTCTGCCCGTACCGTCGTTCTGGACGATCTGCAAAAAGAAGCCGTGAAGGATTTGCTTTTGTTGACCAATAAGCCGGTGCTGTACGTTTGTAACGTGGACGAGGCTTCGGTGGTGAATGGCAATAAATTTGTGGATGCCGTGCGCGAAGCGGTAAAAGGTGAAAATGCCGAAGTGCTGGTGATCGGGGCGGGAATAGAGGCGGATATCGCCGATCTGGAAACTTACGAGGAAAAGCAGATGTTTCTGGAAGACCTGGGACTGAAAGAGGCCGGAGTGAATAAATTGATCCGCACCGCTTACCATTTGCTGAATTTGCAGACTTATTTTACCGCCGGGGTGAAAGAGGTGCGTGCGTGGACTTTCCGTAAGGGGATGAAAGCACCGCAGACCGCCGGAATTATCCATTCCGATTTCGAAAAGGGATTTATCCGGGCGGAAGTGATTAAATACGAGGATTTCATCACTTACGGATCCGAGGCCAAATGCAAGGAAGCCGGAAAAATGTCGGTGGAGGGGAAAGATTATGTGGTGCAGGACGGCGATATGATGAATTTCCGCTTTAACGTGTGATGTTTGCGGCACGATTCCGATCGATATTGAATTACAAAAGCTGCCTGTTTCAGGCGGCTTTTTTGTATATTTTCCGGTAACGCTCATAATATGTTCCGGATGCCGGGAGAGGTTATAAGCCATAAATTTAAAAGTTGTGGAGGCGGGTAATATGACGATAGAAGAAATAAAGGCGCTGCTGATGAGCGCACAGGCAGATTTTCAGTTGATAGAGCAGGATGCACCGATACTTTCTACTGCCGACGCAGAAAAGTATTACGATATCGGAAAAGCGGCACCGACATTTATTTTGCAAAATGAGGACGGCCTGCTGGCCTGTATCGTATCGTCGGGGCATGGACGGCTGGATCTGGAAAATATGAAAAAGCAATTCGGTTATTCTAAGTTAAAAATAGCCGACCGGAAGAAAGTGGAAGAGCAGACGGGATATAAAGTCGGAACGATTCCGCTTATAGGTCATGGGCTACCTTGTATATTCGATGATAAATTGCTTCGATTCGATGCGATATTCGGCGGAACCGGAAATGAATTTGTGACTTTAAAGATTTCGCCCAAAGATGTCAAGAGGTTGAATCGTGTGATTGCAACTCTCGTGTAAATTCTCCCGGTTCCGGGGGGATGTATTAGGACGATACGTGCCGGACTTTCATTTTATGCGGGGTGCGCGCCTGTGTGAAAAACGATACGGCTTTCGGCTTTGTTTTTATCTTTTGCGCAATAAAAAAGATATGGAACGTAAGCGCTCCATATCTTTTATGCTATTCTGTGGGGAGATTGCTTTTACCGCATATCGATGATTTCAACGCCCGGATGCTTTTTCTCGTCGAATTTGAAAAAGTCGTCTGCCGGAACGGAGGCGGGTTGCTTGATGCTGTTGATCGTGATGATCACGTCGTTACCGTCCTTGCCGAAAGAGGTTACTTTTTGAATCATCGCGGTGGCAGGATTTACCCAGATACCGATTTTTCTGAAATTCCGTTTTTGGTCGGTGGGGATCAGCTCGATATAAGCCACGCCATTGTCGTTGCTGACCAGCTTTTGAACGAATCCTTTGTTGTGAATGTCGAACAGGTTGGTCGGATTCAGCATTTCCTCTTCTTCCTCTTCCGGGTTTTTGATGTTCACTTCGTTGGCTTCGGGCATGTAGGTATAAATATTTTTACCGTCGTAGTAATTCTCTACCTCCATGAGGTTCAGCTTATACAGGTTGCCTTTCATCCATGCCTGCCCTTTGTGGTCTTCGTGGATGTCTTCGGCTTTGTTTTCCATAGATAGGTTGAAATCGACTTCTACGGCTTTATACGATTTGAATTTGGTAGCCGACCGGTCGAGTATCTCTTTCGCTTTGGGATCGTTTTGTGCCTGCAGGGAAAATCCTGTGATAATTAAAAGCAATAATGTCGTAAGATGTCGCATAATTTTTGTTTTTATATCCGGGAACAAAGATAGTGAATGCCGGGGAGATATAAAAGCCGGAAATTTCCATATTTTTGCAGGAAAATATAAAATCGGTCATGGTACGGATCAGAGGGATATTTTATGCTTGTTTGTCGGCGGCTACGTTCGGGATGATCCCGCTGTTTGTAAACCGGGCGATACTGGCCGGAGTGAATAACGATACGATACTGGTTTACCGTTATACGCTGGCGGCTGTGCTATATGGCCTGTTTTTGCTGTGCCGCAGGACCGATCTCCGGATTTCCCGCCGGGAATTGAAGGAAGTGGCGCTTGCCGGGGTGGGAGGCTACGGGGTGACGGCTTTTTTCCTGTTTCTGTCTTATCACTATATGCCTACGGGAATTGCAACTTCCGTGCATTACCTGTATCCCGTGGTTGTGGCTGTCTTTATGGCTTTGTTTTTCCGGGAACGTCTGACGCTGGTGGTGAAGGTGGCTATTATGCTGGCGATTGCCGGAGTGGCTTTCCTGTCGTGGTCCGAAGGGGCGATCCGTTGGACGGGGTTGGTGTTCGTGTTGTTATCTACGGTCACTTACGGAATTTATATCGTGGCATTGAACCGCCCTTTGCTGAAGGCGATGAATCCCGATGTACTTACCTTCTGGGTGCTGGCTTTAACGGCTTTGTTTTATATTGTGCTGGCGGTATCGAGGGGAACGTTGCGTGGAGTGAGTGAACCTCATTTCCTGTTCGATATGACGATGTTAGGAGTGTTGAGCACGGTGGTATCCGCCCGGCTTCTGGTGTCGGCCGTTAAGTCGATCGGATCGGTATCGACTTCCGTATTGGGGACATTAGAGCCGATTACGGCGATCCTGATCGGGATACTGGTTTTCCACGAGACATTCCGGTTTTTGAATTTCATCGGCTTTTGCATGGTGGTGACGGCGGTGCTGGTGGTGATCGTCTATACGAACAACGTAAACCGGCGAAAGCTGCCGGAGCAGTATAAAAAGGAGGAAACCTGATTCCTATTTTGATATATTTTGCTTAGATTTGTGAAATAAACGCGAAAAACGGTTGTTTGCGGTAAAACCGGTAGCCGTTGCGGAAATGTTTTTGTAAAAATGATCGTGTTCGGCCTATGCCGGGAAGGGGAAAGAGCGGGAGAGCGGGCAGCAGGTGAATTAAAAACCTACAATAGTCGATGTTATTGTTTATTAAACTCGGTATTTTCGATATTCTGGATATATTGATCGTGGCTCTTATTTTCTATCAAATTTATCGTTTGGTGAAAGGAACTGCGGCGATCAATATTTTTGCCGGGATTTTCACTTTTTATCTGGCGTGGCTGTTGGTGCGGGCATTGAACATGGAGCTGATCTCGTCGATCCTGGGACAGTTTATCGGGATGGGGGTGATCGCCTTACTGATCGTGTTTCAGCAGGAAGTGCGCCGTTTCCTGCTGTTGGTGGGGAGCAGATACAACCTTCAGAATATCTTTAATCTGGAAAGCCTGTTTGCCAAGCCCGGCATTCAGGAAGATGTGTCGTCCGCCATTGCGGAGGCGTGCGAGCATTTCTCCCAAACGAAGACCGGTGCGCTGATCGTGTTTCAGCAGAACACGGAGCTTTATAATTACGCCCAGACGGGAGTGATGATAAAAGCGAAGGTGACCGGGGAATTGATAGAAAATATCTTCTTTAAAAATACTCCTTTACACGACGGAGCCGTTATTATTTCCGAGAATAAGATACTGGCGGCACGTTGTATTCTTCCGGTGTCCGATCGCCGGGATATTCCGGGCAGTATGGGTTTGCGCCACCGGGCGGCTTTGGGGCTGAGTTCGGTGAGCGATGCTTATGTGGTGGTAGTGAGTGAGGAAACCGGAAATATCACTTTCTTCAAGGACGGTAATTACAAAGTGAGAATCAGTCCTGCCGAGCTAAAAAAATTCCTAAGTAACGATTTCTCCGGTTTTGTCGTAAAATAAACGAAGAACAGTATTGTTCGCTCCGCTTTTTGCCGATGTATTCCGGCGGACGGGCGTGGCTGTTCCGGATTTTAAATTTTACGATATGAATATTTTGGTGACAGGTATGAGCGGTTTTGTGGGACAGGAAGTGAAGCGCGGTTTCAAAGCCGTCGGACATGCGGTGAAAGGAGTTCCCCGGCAAGTGTTGATGGACGGCGGAGAGCAGTTAGACGAATTGCTGGAAGATGCAGACGTGGTTATCAATCTGGCAGGAGCCAGTTTGATGGGACGCTGGACGGAAGAGTATAAGAAAAAGATATTGATATCCCGGCAAATCGGTACTCAGAATCTGGTGGATGCCATGAACCGGGTGAAGCGGAATAAGGAGCCGGAAATCGGAGTGAAACTCTTCATCAGTGCATCGGCAGTCGGAATTTACCGTACGGGAGCACTCAGCGACGAAAATACACAGGAAATAGAAAGCGGTTTTTTGCCGGAAGTGGTGAAGACCTGGGAAAGTGAAGCTACGCAGGCATTGGGGGTACGTACCGTTATTTTGCGTTTCGGGGTGATCGTAGGGAAAAGCGGGGGAGTGATTCAGAAGTTACTGCCTTTGGTACATTCCCGGCTGGCCGTGGTGGCGGGAAGCGGAAAACAGCCTTTCCCTTTGATTCATATCGACGATGTCGTGGGATTTATGCTTTATGCTTTAAAACACGAAGATGTGGAGGGTGTTTACAATATGGTGATCCCGGAAGAGACGACTTACCGGGGATTTATAAAAGCTTTGTCGAAAATTCGCCGTCCGTGGCTGACTTTTTCCCTGCCGGAGGGAGTGTTGAAGCTGGCTATGGGGAATTCCGTGACGATCCTTACCCGCACGCCTCACGTGGTTCCCGGGCGGTTGCAGGCTTCGGGCTATTCGTTGAAATATAAAACGGTAGATGAAGTGGTCGGGGAGATCGCCCGGTCGTTATAGGCTTTTTTCGAGCCTGAACATTTCATCGCGCAAGCGGGCGGCTTCCATGAAATCCTGCTCTTTGGCGGCTTTTTGCATCGCCGCTTTGGTTTTCTGAATCATTTTCTCGATTTCTCCTTTGCTCATGTAAGCGGTTACCGGATCGCTCACCATGCTCAGGTTTTCGTTTTCGATATAAGGCTTAGCAGTAACCTGTGTCAGGGCAGAGTCGGTCGATTTCTGAATCTGGCGGGGGGGGATGTTGTGCTCGGCATTGTATTTCAATTGCTTTTCCCGGCGATAATTCGTTTCGTCTATCGTTTCCTGCATCGAGCGGGTGATTTGGTCGGCATACATAATCACTTTGCCGTCGATATTCCTTGCGGCGCGTCCGGCGGTTTGGGTCAGCGAACGGGTAGAGCGCAAAAACCCTTCTTTGTCGGCGTCCAGGATGGCTACCAGCGATACTTCGGGCAGGTCGAGCCCTTCCCGCAGGAGGTTTACCCCGATCAGTACGTCGATGATGCCTTTACGGAGGTTTTCAAGTATTTTCACCCGTTCGATCGTATCCACGTCCGAATGTATGTATTGGCATTTGATACCGATCCGGTCGAGGTATTTGCTCAATTCTTCCGCCATCCGTTTCGTGAGGGTGGTGACCAACGTCCGCTCTTTCAGATCGATCCGCTTGTGAATTTCGTTTACCAAATGGTCTATCTGGTTTTGACTGGGAACAATCTCGATTTGCGGGTCGGGGATTCCTGTCGGGCGGATAATTTGCTCGACAATCACACCCCCGCTTTTTTCCAGCTCGTAGTTTGCCGGGGTGGCACTGATGTATATGGTTTGCCTTGTTTTCGTTTCGAATTCGTCGAAGGTCAGGGGACGGTTGTCGAAAGCTGCCGGAAGGCGGAATCCGTATTCCACCAAAGTTTGCTTCCGGGCATGGTCGCCTCCGTACATGGCGCGTATCTGAGGCAGGGTGACATGCGATTCGTCGATCACCATCAGGAAATCGTCGGGGAAATAATCCAACAGGCAGAAAGGGCGTACTCCTGCCTCCCGCCCGTCGAAATAACGGGAATAATTTTCGATGCCGGGACAGTATCCCAATTCCCGTATCATTTCCATGTCGTATCTCACCCGCTCTTCCAAGCGTTTGGCTTCGGCAAATTTACCGACTTCTTTCAGGAAGCCTAATTGAGCTTCGAGGTCTTTGCCGATTTCGAAAAGGGCGTGAGCGACGGTGGCTTTGTCCGTTACAAAAAGGTTTGCCGGATAGATATCCAGTTCGTCCTGCGTATCGATGCTCTGTCCGGTGGTAGGGTTGAACGAAGAAATCCGGTCGATCTCGTCGTCCCAGAACTCGATCCGGTAAGCTACGCCGTCGAAGGTTTCGATGGCGGGGAATATATCGACGGTCTCTCCTTTGGCTCGGAAACAACCGCGCTTAAACTCTATTTCATTATTGGCATACAGAGCATCCACCAGCCGGCGTAATAATTCGTTACGGCTGATCTTTATGCCTCTTTTCAGGTGAATGACATTCGAGCCGAAAGCTCTGGGATCGGCCATACCGTAAAGGCAGGACACGGACGACACGACGATCACATCCCGCCGCCCTGAAAGCAGGGAAGCCGTAGTGCGCAGGCGGAGCTTGTCGATTTCGTCGTTTATCGCAAGGTCTTTTTCGATGTAAGTATCGGTTGTCGGCAGGTAGGCTTCCGGCTGGTAATAATCGTAATAAGAAACAAAATACTCTACCGCATTTTCAGGGAAAAAAGCCTTGAATTCTCCGTATAGCTGTGCGGCCAAAGTCTTGTTATGGCTAAGCACCAGCGTGGGGCGGTCGATGTTATTGATAACATTGGCAACTGTAAACGTTTTTCCCGATCCGGTCACCCCCAGCAACACCTGGTGTTCGGACTGGCTCTGGACTCCTTCGGTCAGTTGCCTGATCGCTTCGGGCTGATCGCCTGTGGGACTGAATTCGGAAGTTAGTTTAAATTGCATGCTTACGATAGGTATTTTTGTAATGTATTGATCAGCAATTTCCGCCGGATGGGTTTCAGTAGTATTTCATTGAAATCCATCAACTGGGTTTGCATCGAGGGATCGTGTGCCGTTTGGGCTATTACGATTTTTTCAGGAAATTGTTCCCTGATAGCTTTTGTCGCCTGTATCCCATCGACTGCGGGTAAGCTAATATCCATCAGAATTAAATCTATGTCGGGTGTATTCAGTGCAAGCTCGATTGCTTCTGCACCGTCGCGGGCACGGATCAGGTTTACATGGGTTTTTTTCAGCAATGCTGCCAACACTGCAAAATTGTCATCCAAATCTTCGGCTACAAGAATGGTTTTGTCGGCCCAATCGGGAAATATCTGCCGTTCTTCCACAATGAAAACTTTTAAAGTTTGCTCATAAATTTAGCAGGATCGATAATAAAACGGTCGTGAACGGCATGACCGATCCGGCCTTTTTCGTCCCATGCTTCAATTTCGAATCTTATACGACGTCCTTCTGCTTCTGTGATAGTGGCTTTACAGTTTACTTTTTTACCTACCGCAGTCGCTTTGGTGTGTTGTACATTAATTTCTATTCCAACGGTATCCGTACCTTTGTCGAGCAGACCTTCAAGGCATTTTATTGCCGTATTTTCCATCAAACCGACCATGGCCGGAGTGGCGAAAACTTCCAAATGCCCCGAACCGTGTACGAGTGCCGTGTCTTTGTGCGCTACAATAATTTCTTGGCTAAAGAATTTTCCTATTTCTATCATTTCTTTTTAAGCCTTTGGTTTGTACCTGCTCCCTTGTTCAATCCGTTTGCTAAGGATTTTCCTGCGGAACAGGAGGGTTGTATTGTGAATTAAATTTTATCTGCAATAATAATTATATATTAAATTATATAACATAATCTT
>UQTM01000031.1 GCA_900544025.1 uncultured Odoribacter sp. | reverse complement strand
CAGCCACTTCTTCTGCAACAGCAGGAGCGGCGGCAGCTTCTTCTTCAGCTTTTTTAGCTGCGGCAGCAGCTTCAAGTTCTGCTTTTTTCTTGGCAACGATTTCTTCTTTAGCAGCGCGCACTTTAGCTTCTGCTTCCAAACGTGCCTTAGCGGCAGCGTCACCTTCCTGAGCCAGTTTCGTAATTTTTGCCTGTACTTTAGCGTCTTTTTCCTTCATCCAGGCTTCGAACTTAGCCTCAGCAGCTGCAGCATCGAATGCACCTTTCTTTACGCCTTCCAGTAAATGTTTTTTCAACATCACACCTTTGTAAGACAAGATTCTCTTAGCGGTGTCGGTAGGCTGTGCGCCAGACTGTAACCAATATAAAGCTCTGTCAAAATTGAGATCGATAGTAGCCGGATTTGTATTCGGATTATAAGTTCCGACTTTTTCAATGTACTTACCATCACGTGGTGCTCTACTATCTGCTATCACTACATGATAAAATGGGCTTCCTTTGCGCCCGTGTCTCGCTAATCTGATTTTAGTTGACATTCTTTTTTAATTTATAAATTAATACTTTCCTATACCCGATAGGAGCCGCAAAGATAAGGTAAAAAATAAGAAGTAAAAAACAAAACCTAAAATAAATGAGAGGCTTACACTTAAAAATTATTCCGGCAAGAAAAAGTATTGAAAAAACGACTACCGCAGAGGGATAAAAAGCAAGCGATCTATTTCGAACCTCCGGAACATAACAGCTATAATTTCTTTATCATTTCGAACTGTTTACCGGTAGGTTCAATATTTTTCGCCCGGAGAAAAGCGGTTATCGAATCACACCCGATATCGGTGTTCACAATTTTAATAGAGCGGTGCTTATTGAATTCGAGCATCTTCTGAAATAATAGCGAACCGATGCCCTTACGGCGATATGATTTCTCTACTGCAATTTGGGTGACATCTCCGGACACAGGCTCGAAAATACCATAACCGACAAGCCTGCCGCCAGCAAAAACACCCAAACCGATAAAATCCCCGAATGTCCGGCTGACAGACTCGATACTATTCTGCCAGGAAGGCCTGAAATCCCAAAAATCAGGTATCGAATCGTATTTATTGATATCGATAAACTGCAACGTATAGGGAACATCTATCGCTTTAATTTCATTTTCAACTTTTTCCGGCCTGAAATAATAAAACTCCCGCGTCACTTCAAAACCTAATTTTCTATAAACAGAGATGGCCCCCGGATTATGCTGTAATACCTCTAACAAATATTCCTTAATACCCGCTTCCTTTAAATAAGGGATAGAATATTCAAACACCCGGGTAGCCACTCCTTTACCCCGGTAATCCTTCAGCGTTCCGGTTCCCGTGTCGTAAGCCGTCGGTATCCCATAGAAATCTCCAATCCCATTGCAGGTAAACGATACGATTTTATCCCCGTCGAACGCGGCAAAAGAAAGCTTAGGATCAAAGCCGCGCCGCCTCAACATGGTCTGAAGTTCGGATTTGCTCAATTGTAACTCATAGTCTGCAAAAGCCTGCTCGAATGCCCGGAACAATTCATCGAAACCCGTATGATTCAAAGACTTGATCTCCATTATACAATAAAGCTAATCAGTAACATCAAATTAAGTACCGTCACAATCCCCCCTAAAATATATAGAATCCATTTTGTGGAAGTACGATTCTTATATTTTCCCATAACTTTCTCGGAAGAAGTCAGATAAACCTGCAGGAAAATAGTAATCGGTAACTGGATACTCAGAATCATTTGCGAATAAATCAATCCCATAAACGGATTGGAAATCACCATAATAATCACAAAAGCGATCACCAGCGAAAGCAGAACACCCCAGCGCGAATGGCTATCCTTAATATCGTAAGGCTCTTTGTACATCCCGGCAAAAATAGAACCGGCAGCCATTCCCGAAGTAATCGTAGAAGCAACTCCCGCAAACAACAAAGCCACTGCGAAAATCACCGCAGCATTATTTCCCAGCAAGGGACGCAGTAAAGAACTGGCTTGTTCCAACTCCGTGACAGAAGTCCCGTTCTTAAAAAAACTGGCAGCTGCCAGCAAAATCATGGCACTGTTGATCGCCCATCCGATCATCATCGAGAGAAAAGTATCCCAAAATTCATAACGCATCTGCTTACGAATGATCTTATCGTCTTCCAGATTCCATTGCCGGCTTTGAATCACTTCGGAATGCAGAAACAAATTATGAGGCATCACCACAGCCCCCAGCACACTCATGATCACAACCATAGAGCCTTGCGGGAAAGAAGGGGTAATCCAGGCCATCGCCGCTTCCCCCCACTCGATATCCACCAAAGAAAGTTCGTAGATAAAAGACAACCCGATAATCGATACAAACGCAATGATCCAGCGCTCCATCACCCGGTATGTATTCGTAAACAGCATAATCACCACAAACACCAATACCAGCAAGGCCCCTATCCGGATCGGAATATGGAAAAGCATATCCAAAGCGATCGCTCCCCCCAGAATTTCCGCCAACGACGTAGAAACCGATGCCCCCATAGCCGAAAACAACATTGTTTTGGCATAACGGGGTTTGACATACATCATCGTAGCTTCCGACAAGCACAAGCCGGTAGCGATACCCAAGTGGGCGACATTGTGCTGCAGGATGATCAGCATAACGGTCGATAGCGACACCATCCACAGCAAAGCATATCCGTAGTCCGCTCCTGCCGCCAGATTAGAAGCCCAGTTTCCCGGATCGATAAACCCCACGGTTACCAATAAACCCGGCCCGATATACTTTAAAATTTCCAGACCTCCGAAATGAGGCCGGTGCTTTCCTGTTTCAAGCGATTTACGTATAAAATCAAACATACCTATCTTTTCGTTAATTACCGGTCGAGCATTTGTTGAAATTCATTCAAAAAACAACCGATATGATACCCATCCACAAAACCGTGATTTACCCGCAGAGCGACAGGCATCATCTGCTTACCGTTCTCCGGTGTTATCTTGCCGAAAGTAAAAATCGGAATATTCTCATGCGGGCTTACGGGATCGGATAACTGAATCCCGGTAAAACGATACCACGGATTCACGCTGATCAATACTAAATCTCTACGGCCTCCATCCCCTTGGGCTTGCCCCTTTCCGCTTTTCGCTTCATCGACCACCGGAACCGCTCTCTCCAAAAATTTTTGAAAATCCTCTTCATAGTGAAGGGCGACAGAACGGTAATTTTTTTCTACCGACAGAATCGGAGTAAACAAATCTACCCGGTCATACAAATAAACTTTCCCGTCCTCTTCCCGGTAACGAAATTCCTCTACCCGGTTCACCGCTACCAAAGCGGCATGCAAGTAATACATTGCCAAAGAAACTCCAGCTTCTTTCGCTTTCCGGCAAGCCACCGAACAATCCACCGCAACCGTCACCCCCACCAGCGGACTTTGAAAGTTTTTAAAAAACAAATACTCTTCTTTCCGTTTCCAATGATCGACGTCTATAAGCTGCTTCATAATATACCTGTTATCTAAATGAACAAAAATAAAATAAACAAGAGAGAAAAACGGAAATATCAAAAATTAAATTCTATATATTCGGTATTCTTCATGATCGGCATATTCACCATATCCCGGGCAGTCTTTCCGGATAACCAGGCAACGATAGCACGGTCGATAGCCCCGTGCCCGACGGCCAATAGCCGTTTCCCCGGATAACGTTCGACTAAAAAATTCAAGAACTGCCCTGCCCGCTGAAACAATTGTTCCAACGTTTCACATCCGGCAGGTAAATGCTCCCAGTCCAAACGATCCAGCCGGCCTCCGGTATGCGGTCCCCAATCGATCTCCCGTAACAAGGGAGTAGGAAACACTTCCATACCCCGCACACGGGCAACGATCATTGCAGTATCGTAACTTCTCGCCAAATCACTGCATACAATCGCATCGATCGGCCTTCCCTGCAAAGCAACAGCAAGCTGTTCAGCTTGCTGTATCCCTAACGGCGATAGGGTACCCGGAATATGCCCCTGCATCAGATGCCGGCGATTTTCCAAAGTTTCTCCATGCCGCGTTAAAATCAAATGTATATTTTTCATCCCTTATTTCTCTTAACGGGACAAAAATAACAGAAAACTGCCAAACTCCTTCTATCCGGCAACCGGGAAAAGGCAATTTGTCTTTAAAAGATCATTTTGCAAACTCAGGCAACACCTGCTCCAGCCAATCATCAACCCGCCTGTTTGTTTTTTCCGGCTCGAAATCCTCATCCAAAGGCAACCCTTCAAACATTCCATCCCGCAGAGCCTTCGAATCATTAAACACATAATCCACCGTAGAAGTCTGTCCTACCAATATTCCTTTTATCTCTGTCACGACATCTGCAATAAAACCGATGCCATCCACAAAATTATTCGGATAGGTCACATGATCTCCCAGCCCCACGATAGCCACTTTGCGATTATTCAGATCGATTTTGCGCATCTGGGGGATAAAAACCGACCATTTATCTTTTTGTTCCCTCTCCCAGGTATTGCGCCCCAACGACGAACACACCAGAATCAGATTGTGGTAATCCAGCATTTTCTCGGCGGCAATATCGCTTACACAAAACATTTCCGGCTGATATCCCGTTAATTTTTGCTTCAGCAACCGGGCAATCTTATGTACGCTTCCTCCCGCAGGGGCAAAAAATATTCCCACCGGTTTCAACGATTTTCTATCTTTATCCAACAGATAATTACCTTCCAGGTCTGCTTTAAGCTGCAAATTTTCCGTTTGTTTTCCTGTTTTCTTTTCCATTACACCGTAAGATTAAAAATTGTATTTGTAATACGGCTTCAAACGGAAAACAGTTCCAATATTTCCCCGATTTATGTATATTCCACCGGCTCCTCCCCTAAGGCTTCACCTCTGTCGTATCGGCGGAAACCCCATAAAAATACTTCACTCCCTTTTGAAAATCGTGATGTACCCTTCCCCAACTTAAAACGACCACAACCAACAAAACAATCACGATAACGAGCATTCTTTTTTCCTGCTTTGTATATTCATTCCACTTTTTCATCAGACAAGCTTTATCAAACGCATACAAATATACAATAAGAATTTATTCCTCCCTCCGTTTCCGGCCACTTACCTTACCTCTTCCTCTTATATTCCGATAAATTCCCCCAATGAATCATTTTTTTAAGAATCAAACCCGGGGACATAATCCCGCCCCCTAAATACAAGAAATTATCTCTTTCCGGTAAACGTTCCACATTCAAATTTAATTTCTAATTTAGCGGCTCGCTTTATTCGGCAAGAGATCGGAGAATATCCTGCCGAAACAAATCTTAACTTATTTGAAATGAATATATATAAATTCGGCGGAGCATCCATAAAGGACGCAGAAGGGGTTAAAAATCTATTCAGCATCATCAATACCCGGCGGGAAAACCTGATTATCGTAGTCTCGGCCATGGGCAAGATGACGAATGCACTGGAGGTGTTGTGCAACAGTTACTACCATCATAACGGGGACATGGAGACTGCTTTTAATCAGATAAAAGAGTTCCATCAAAATATTATACGGAATTTGTTTTCAGAGGCCGACGAGGAAATAAACAGTAAAATCAATGCCCTTTTTAGCGATCTACAGGAAATTATCGGGGGCGAACCCTCGTTGTCCTATGATTACGAATACGACCGTATTATCTGTTTCGGAGAGCTTCTCTCTACGACGATCGTCAGCGCCTATCTGGAAAAGCAGGGACGTAAAGCCAAATTTATCGACATCCGGAAATGCCTGATCACCGACCAGAACTACCGGAATGCCAATATAAACCCGGAACTGTCCGCTCAGCTTTGCCGGAAAGCATTTACGTTTCAGGACACGTTCATGTATATCACACAGGGATTTATAGCCGGAACGACAACCAGCCAGACAACGACTTTGGGAAGGGAAGGATCGGATTATACAGCGGCCCTATTAGCCAATCTTTTGGACGCAGAAGATGTCACGATCTGGAAAGATGTTCCGGGAATTATGAATGCCGATCCGAAATTCTATGAAAACACGGAAATCATACAAAAGCTGTCCTATAAAGAAGCTATCGAACTATCGAATTGCGGGGCGAAAGTAATACACCCTAAAACGATAAAACCGTTACAAAATAAGAAAATACCCTTATTCGTGCGTTCATTTCTCACACCGGAAAGTCATGGATCGGTCATTCGGGCTTATGACGAAAAATTGAAATTGCCTCCTATCTTTATCGACAAGGATCATCAATTGTTACTAACCCTTTCACCCCGTGATTTCTCGTTTATTGCCGAAGAGAAATTAAGCCACATTTTCGCCGCCCTTGCAAAATACAGGCTCAAACTGAATTTAATGCAAAATTCCGCTATCAGCTTTTCGTTCTGTATCGATTATAACGATAGTATTTTCGAGAATTTTATCAATGAATTGAAAGACGAATACGAAGTGCTGTACAACAAAAATGTCCGCCTGCTGACGATCCGCCATTATACGGAAGAAGTTATCGAACGCCTCACGGCAGACAAGCCGATTCTGGTGGAACAACGTAGCCGGCTGACAGCAAGGTTTGTTATCGGTAAATAAACAACCACACCTGTATCCGGGAAATTGGAAAATATTGCCAATACAACCTAACACCGCTATCGGAAATTTTACGCAAAACTTCTTGAATGTGGTCTAAGCATAAATAATTTACAATACGGTTTATCGGAATCCGGACTCCGATAAACCGTATCAATCTCTATAAAAACGCTTTTTCAGTCAGGTAAAATTTAGAAAACCGCTTTTAATCCCTCACTGAAAACACCCGGTTAAACCCGCAAAAATCTTCAACTCCACACCTCATGGGTTATCCAATATAATCCATCCGTTTCCTGCCATTTTTCCTCCCCGCAATCCCATATAAAATATTCCTGCCTTATATTCCCCCGGCAGGCACAGATATCTCCTATTTTTTTATCGCTTATTAAAAATAATAGATATTATTTCCAATCAAAAATGATATATTTGCATCTTATTTATAAAAAATGGCTATTAAGCCTGAAGTGCGACCGGAAATAATTACAAAATCACAATATAATGGACAAGAAATTCCCTGAATATAAAGGTTTAAATCTTTCGCAGGTGAACAAAGACGTTCTGAAAACCTGGGAAGAAAACAAAACTTTCGATATGAGTTTGAAGACCCGGGAGGGACACCCTTCTTTCGTATTTTACGAAGGTCCTCCTTCCGCAAACGGCATGCCCGGTATTCACCATGTTATGGCACGGACGCTCAAAGATGTAATCTGCCGTTACAAAACTTTACAGGGATTCTATGTGGAGCGTAAAGCGGGCTGGGATACCCATGGCTTGCCCGTCGAATTAGGGGTAGAGAAAAAACTCGGCATCACCAAAGAGGCGATCGGTAAAACAATCAGCGTAGCGGAATACAACAAAGAGTGCCGGTCGGATGTGATGAAATTCACCAAAGAATGGGAAGACCTGACTTCAAAAATGGGTTACTGGGTAGATATGAAAGATCCATACATCACCTACGATAACCGGTACATTGAAACACTGTGGTTTCTGCTCAAACAATTATACGAAAAGGGATTTTTATATAAAGGCTACACCATACAGCCTTACTCTCCGGCTGCAGGTACCGGACTGAGTACCCACGAACTAAACCAGCCGGGATGTTACCGGGATGTGAAAGACACGACCTGTGTGGCACAGTTCAAAGTGGTGCGCGATGAAAAATCGGAAAAGTTATTTACAGACTCGGATTCGGTTTATTTCCTCGCGTGGACGACTACGCCCTGGACTTTACCGTCGAACACGGCTTTGGCAGTCGGCCCCCACATCGGCTATCTGGTGGTTAAAACTTATAACCAATATACCTACGAGCCCATAACCGTAGTGCTGGCCAAAGACCGCTTCAATGCTTATTTCAATGCGAAAGCAAAAGATATTCCTTTAGAAGATTATAAAGCAGGGGATAAACTGATCCCTTACCGGGTGGTGGCCGAATTTGCAGGCCCGGATCTGGAAGGCATCCGTTACGAACAACTACTTCCCTGGATGCAGCCGGAAGGCGACGCATTCCGGGTAATCACGGGGGATTATGTCACCACAGAAGACGGAACGGGAATCGTACACATCGCTCCGACTTTCGGTGCGGACGATGACCGGGTTGCCAAGCAGGCTGGAATCGCTCCGATGTTACTGACCGACAAAGAAGGGAACAGACAGCCGATGGTGGACAAAAGAGGCCGCTTCTTTGTTTTGGATGAAATCGACGCCGATTTTTTGGCAAAAAATGTAAATACAGAGCTTTACGGAGAATATGCCGGACGCTTCGTGAAAAATGCCTACGATCCGAATTTAACCGATGACGACACGACACTGGATGTGGATATTTCGGTTCGGTTGAAAAAGGAGAACAAGGCATTCAAAGTGGAAAAGCAGGAACACAACTATCCGCATTGCTGGCGTACGGACAAACCGGTTCTCTATTATCCTTTGGACTCCTGGTTTATCAAAACCACAGCGGTAAAAGACCGGATGCTGGAGCTAAACCGCACAATCAACTGGAAACCGGCCAGCACCGGAGAAGGACGGTTCGGGAAATGGCTGGAAAATCTGGTGGATTGGAATTTATCCCGTTCGCGCTATTGGGGCACTCCCCTGCCTATCTGGGTGAGCGAAGACGGAACAGAGAAAAAATGTATCGGTTCGGTGGCTGAATTGATCGGGGAAATCGAAAAATCGATCCAGGCAGGCTTCATGACAGAAAACCCGTATAAGGATTTCGTCCCCGGAGACAATTCACAGGAGAACTACGACAAGATCGACCTCCACCGTCCTTATGTAGATGACATCGTTTTGGTTTCTTCCAAAGGCGAAAAGATGATCCGGGAAAAGGATTTGATCGACGTATGGTTCGATTCGGGAGCAATGCCTTACGCGCAATTGCACTATCCGTTCGAAAACAAGGACGACATCGATAAGCGTCTGCGTTTTCCTGCCGATTTTATTGCAGAGGGAGTGGATCAAACCAGAGGCTGGTTCTTTACATTGCATGCGATTGCAACGATGGTGTTCGACTCCGTTGCATTCAAAAATATCATTTCCAACGGCTTAGTCCTCGACGCGAAAGGTAACAAAATGTCTAAACGCCTGGGAAATGCAGTCGATCCCTTCGAAACGATCGAAGAATACGGCTCGGACCCTGTGCGCTGGTATATGATCACCAATTCACAACCCTGGGACAATCTGAAATTCGATGTTTCCGGAGTGGACGAAGTGAAACGCAAATTCTTCGGAACCTTATACAATACTTACGGATTCTTCGCCTTATATGCGAATGTAGATCATTTCAGTTATTCCGAACCGGAAATTCCAATGAATCAACGTCCGGAAATAGATCGCTGGATTCTTTCTCTGCTCAATTCATTGATACAGGAAGTGACCGAAGCATACGAAAAATACGAGCCGACACGGGCAGGACGTGCCATCCAGGATTTCGTGATCGAGAACCTGTCTAACTGGTATGTCCGCTTGTCCCGGAAAAGATATTGGGGAGGCGAATATTCGCAGGATAAAGTCTCTGCCTACCAAACCTTGTACAAATGTTTAGAAACCGTTGCCATTCTATCTGCACCGATCGCTCCTTTTTATATGGAACAACTATTCGGTGACCTGAATGCCGTAACCCATCGTTTTCCCGGAAGCGTACATTTGACCAAATTTCCGGAAGCCGATGAGAAGCTGATCGACAAAGAGCTGGAAGAACGCATGAAACTCGCCCAGCAAGTTTCATCCATGGTGTTGGGATTGAGAAGAAAGGTACAGCTCCGGGTGCGCCAGCCGCTCAGCAAGCTGATCGTTCCGATCCTGAACGAAGGTATGGCACATCGATTAGATGCAGTGAAAAACATTATCCTTTCGGAAGTCAATGTAAAAGAGATCGAATACATCACCGATACCACCGGAGTTTTAGTGAAAAAGATCAAACCGAACTTTAAAACTCTCGGCCCGAAATACGGGAAATATATGAAACAAATTTCCGCACGGATCGGAGCAATGGAACAAAGTGACATTTTCGAATTTGAAAAGAACGGTAAATACGATCTTAAAATAGAAGACGAAACTTTGACATTAGGATTGGAAGATGTGGAAATTCTTTCAGAAGACATTCCCGGCTGGCTGGTCGCTAACGAAGGCAGACTGACCGTCGCCCTCGATATCAACCTGACCAAAGAGCTGGAAGAAGAAGGAATCGCACGGGAACTGATCAACCGGATTCAAAATCTACGGAAAGAAAGTAATTTCGACGTAACGGACAAAATCAGACTATTCATTGGCCGCCACAAAGAGATTAACGAAGCCGTAGAACATTTCTCCGCTTATATCGCCAGTCAGGTATTGGCAGAACACATAGAGCTGACGGATGAGAAATCGCCGGAAGCGAAGGACATCGAGATTGACGAAATTCATACGTTCCTCCGTATCGAAAAAGTAAACTGAATACGGAGAATTGTTTAAAGTATGACAACCTATTTTAAACAAGTTCGTACTATGGAAATCGAAGTAAAATATAATCTTCAATTTTTCATACTGAATTTTTAAATCTTACTATTTATTATTATCTTAGACAAAAACTTATTAGTTATGGCAGAGAAAACCAGATACTCAGACGAAGAGTTACAGGAATTTAAAGAATTGATTCTTGAGAAACTCGAAAAAGCAAGAAGAGATTACGACTTGCTGAAAGGTGTGATTTCAGGTAGCGACGGTAATGATATAGCAGATACCTGCCCCACTTTTAAAGTATTGGAAGAAGGTGCTTCCGTGCTTTCTAAAGAAGAAGCCGGACGTCTGGCACAAAGGCAAGCTAAATTTATCGCCCATTTGGAAGGAGCATTGGTAAGAATAGAGAATAAAACCTATGGTATTTGCCGGGTAACGGGTAAATTGATCTCTAAAGAAAGATTGCGCGCGGTTCCTCATGCAACGCTGAGCATCGAAGCAAAAGAGGGACAGGAATCCTGATTGTTCTGCAATCGAGGTTCCCGGCCCTGATATTTAATAAAAAAGAAATGCCGGCAATAAAGGCAGAAAAATATGTGCGACTGCCCGCCGAAACATCGAGGATAAGAAAAATCATTTCAAAAGTAAAATGTCTATTCGGAACAAACTGCTGATCTTTATCATCGCCTTGTTGGTTCTCGACCAAGCTGTCAAAATATGGATCAAAACCCATATGATGATCGGGGAAGAATTCAACGTCTTTGGGAATTGGTTTAAGATTCTATTTATCGAAAACAACGGTATGGCCTTTGGCATGGAACTGGGCGAAGGAAAGATCGGTAAAACATTTTTAAGCTTATTCCGCATCATTGCCGTCGGTGCTATCGGCTGGTATATCTTTAAACTAATCCGGGATAAAGCCCCGACGGGTGTATTGTTTTCATTCGCCCTGATATTCTGCGGTGCATTAGGCAATATCATAGACAGTATGTTTTACGGAATGATTTTTGAGCACAGTCTCTACTTCAATCCGCAGAACTACGAAGTAGCGGCGCTATTCCCCGAAGGAGGAGGTTATTCTTCATTCCTGCACGGGAAAGTAGTCGATATGCTCTATTTTCCGATCTACGAAGGCTATCTTCCGGACTGGGTTCCGATCTGGGGAGGAAAAGATTTTGTCTTTTTCCGTCCGGTATTTAATTTAGCCGATTCTTATATCACGATCGGCGTATTGATGCTGATTTTATTTTACCGGAAATTCTTTTCCGAGAAACCCCCGAAACATTCTCACACGGAAGTGACAGAATAAAAAAACACGGCTTTAAGCCGTGTTTTTCGTATCGTCTCCTCACCGAAAGCGTCCCCTTGCGATTCTTTTTTCATTTATTTTTCTTCCCCGGTTTCCTCATGAACCCTTTCCTATAAAAAGAAAATATTTACATTTCAGCTTCTTTCGGTTTCTTTTTAAGGTTTCCAACTTTTTTCTTTTTACCTTTTTCTTTTTACTTTTTTTCCGTAGGTTTGCACCCTGATTTAAAATTTTAACTTAGGCAGGTTGTGTATCTGCTATTTTGAATGTAGAGATATGATTGAAAATCTGGTTATCGTTGAGTCTCCTGCAAAGGCCAAAACCATTGAAAAATTCCTGGGTAAAGGTTACACCGTCAAATCCAGCTTCGGACACATCCGGGATTTGGAAAAAAAGGACCTCGGCGTCGATATAGAACAGAATTTTAAGCCTAAATACGAAATATCGGCAGACAAAAAAGCTGTCGTTAAAGAGTTGAAGGCACTTGCCAAAGAAGCAAAAACCGTTTGGCTGGCTTCCGATGAAGACCGCGAGGGGGAAGCTATTGCCTGGCATCTTTTCGAGGTGTTGAACCTAAAACCGGAAAACACGAAAAGGATCGTTTTCCATGAAATCACCAAAAATGCCATCCTGAACGCTATTCAGAATCCCAGAAATATCGACCAGCATTTAGTAGATGCTCAGCAGGCACGCCGGGTTCTCGACCGCTTGGTCGGATTCGAAGTCTCTCCGGTTCTATGGAAAAAAGTAAAACCGGCTCTTTCTGCAGGACGCGTACAGTCGGTTGCCGTTAAACTGATCGTAGAAAGAGAACGGGAAATCAACGCTTTTAAAGAACAGCAATATTATAAGGTAATCGGAACTTTTGAAACGCAAAACGACCATGCCTTGTTAAAAGCCGAGACTCCGGAACGTTTCAACGATAAAGCGACTACCCTAAAATATATAGAAGATTGTAAAGACGCTACATTCACGGTTAAAAATGTGGAGACCAAACCGGCCGTTCGCAAGCCGGCACCGCCTTTTACAACTTCGACTTTGCAACAGGAAGCATCCCGGAAACTGGGTTTCTCCGTATCGCAAACCATGTCCGTAGCTCAGAAACTCTATGAACAAGGGTATATCACTTATATGCGAACGGACTCTGTCAATCTTTCCGATCTTGCTATACGCAGTGCGAAAGCCGTTATTTGCCAAACATTAGGTGAAAAATATTCCAGACCCCGTAATTTCGATACGAAGACCAAGGGTGCACAGGAAGCTCACGAGGCCATTCGCCCTACATATATGGACAAAGAAAGTATCGAAGGCGACCGGAATGAAAAGCAATTATACGAATTAATATATAAAAGAACGCTGGCTTCCCAAATGACCGATGCCGAATTGGAAAGAACGACCATTACGATAAGTCTTTCCAATCATAATATCCCTTTTGTCGCAACAGGCGAGGTCATTATTTTCGACGGCTTTCTGCGTATGTATATGGAATCGCACGACGAAGAAACGGACGACGACAGCAGCGGCCTGCTTCCACCGATCAATAAAGGCGATATGCTAAACCGGCTGGTCATCCATGCCACCGAGCAATACACCCTTCATCCGCCCCGTTACACAGAAGCCAGCTTAGTGAAGAAAATGGAAGCGTTAGGAATCGGCCGGCCTTCCACCTATGCCCCGACGATCACGACCATTCAGAACCGGGGATATATCATCAAGGAATCGCGGGAAGGAACAGAACGCAATATCGAACAGATCGAATTAAAAGGTAACGATATTAAAATCAAAGTTTCCAAAAAAATATTCGGAGCCGAAAAGAAAAAACTTTTTCCTTCGGACATCGGTATGGTAGTGACCGACTTCCTGTCTGAACATTTCCGTAATATCATGGACTATAATTTCACCGCCCGGGCAGAGGAGGCTCTCGACAATATTGCAGAGGGAGATGTGGAATGGCAAAAAATGATCGGTGAATTTTACAACCCCTTCCACGAAAACGTAGAATCGACCTTGAAAAACTCCGAACGCAATAGCGGGCAGAGGGTATTGGGAACCGATCCGGCGACAGGCGAAACGGTGAGTGTCCGCATCGGACGATTCGGCCCGATGGCACAAATCGGCGAAGGGGAAAACGTCCGATATGCCGGATTACTGAAAGGCCAGCTCATGGAAACGATCACGCTGGAAGAAGCTTTGGGACTATTTAAATTTCCACGTAAATTAGGCTTATTCGAAGATAAAGAAGTCAGTGTCGGAATCGGACGATTCGGACCGTACATTAAACATAACAATGCCTTCGTATCGCTGAAAAAAGGGGAAGACGATCCCGGGACGATCACCCTGGAAACAGCGATCCTGCGTATCGATGAAAAAAGGGAAGCCGACCGGAATAAACTGATTAAAGCTTTCGATAACGGGGTACAGATCCTGAACGGACGATTCGGCCCCTACATCTCATACAATAAAGCGAATTACAAGATTCCCAAGACGGTAAAGGCCGAAGAGCTGACTTTGGAGAAAACCATGGAAATCATTGAAAAAGAAGGAATAAAGAAACCTGCAGGTAAAAAGGCCACAGCAAAAACAACCAGGAAAAGCACGGCAAAGGAAAAGAAAAAAAGCTGAATAAAAGGCAAAGTCCAATTTTAGGCTTAAATATTTGCAGAACAGGGTGGTTTTATCTATATTCGTACCCTCGAAAAAAACACATTAAAAACCGTAAAAAACATTAAATATTTAATATAAATGGCAACATTACAAACAATCAGAAATCGTGGAGGATTACTTGTAAGTATAGTGATTGGTCTGGCCCTTATAGCATTTATCGTGGGGGACGCTCTTAGTTCGGGTTCTCACTTAATGAGCGGTGATAGAAATGAAGTCGGGGAAATCGGAGGTAAGAGTATTTCTATCATAGATTATCAAAACGAAGTGACCAAAAACGAGGAAACACAAAAAATAATAAACAGAACAGGGACTCTTACCGACGAGCAGCAAACTATGCTCCGGGAAAACACCTGGAATCAGATGGTGCTGGAAGAACTGATGAAACGGGAATACGAAGAAACAGGAATCAGTGTAAGCGGAGAAGAATTATACGACCTGATGCTGGGTAACAACATTCATCCTGCCGTTCGTCAGGCACTCGCCGATCCCCAGACAGGAGAAATCGATCTGGATCGTGCCCGGATGGTTATCAAAAGCATCACGGAAGCTCCCGGCAACTCTCCGGATAAGATTTACTGGTTGAATCTGGAAGATGAAATCATGAATTTCCGCGAAATGTCGAAATATAACAATTTATTGGCAAAATCATTGTTTGTGACCGACGAACAGGCAAAAGAAGCCGCCGGAGACGGAGCTGCCACCAGCGATATCAGCTATATCGTTAAAAACTACAGCACCATCGACGATTCAACCATCACGGTATCTTCTTCCGAGATCAAAGATTACTACAACAAAAATCAAAAACGTTTCGAGCAACCGGAATCCAGAAAAATCGTTTATGTAAATTTCGATATCGTTCCTTCGGCCGACGACTATAGCGAAACAGAGAAAGTGGTTGCCGATATGATCCCGGAATTTACCGAAACCGTAGATCCTTTGGAATTCGTGAATCTGTCTTCCGATCAAAAAGCAGATCCTAATTTCTATTCAAAAGCAGAAATTACAAACGACAGTTTAGCCGATTTTCTTTTTAGTGGTAAAAGTGGAATTTTCGGGCCGTATCTCGAAGACAACGCTTACAAGATCACCCGTGTCGCTACAGAAAAAATGCTGCCGGACTCCGTGCGTGCACGCCATATCCTGATTCAGGAAAACGATTATAACAAAGCATTGTCCTTAGCGGACAGCTTAGCCGGATTGCTGAAGAAAGGTGCAGACTTTGAAGGTCTGGCAAAAACCTATTCTAAAGACCAGGGCTCTGCCATCAATGGTGGCGACCTCGGTTGGTTCAACCAAAAAACGATGGTGCAGCCTTTCAGCGACAGCGCCTTCTTCTCGAAGAAAAACGACATTAAAGTAGTTACCACACAATTCGGCATTCATGTATTGCAGGTAACCGATATGTCGAAACCGACAGCAAAAGTACAGATCGCTACTGTAGAAAAAGAAGTTCTGCCTTCGACTAAGACAACGAATAAAATCTACAACGATGCCCGTTCATTTGCAACAGGTGTAAAGACTTTAGAAGATTTCGACAAGAAAGTAAACGAAGCCGCTCTCACCAAACGCATTGCTTCGATAAACAAGAACGACAGGCAGGTTGCCGGAATGGATAACGCCAGAGAAATGGTGCGCCAGATTTACTTGTCGGAAAATCCCGGAAAAGTGGTTTTAACTTCCGATGGAACTGAAATCTTTGAAAACGGTAACAAATATACGGTTGCTGTTCTTACGGAAATCGCAGAAGAAGGTATCGCTCCGATCAATAGCGTAGCTTCCAACATTAAAAGAATACTCGTTCAGAAAAAGAAAGCCGATATCCTGAAAAAAGAACTGGAAACAGCGAAAAGCGGTAGCGAAAGTTTATTGTCTATTGCACAGAAAGCAGGCTTAGAAGTAAAAGAGGCTTCTGAAATCTCATTCAATTCATTCCAGATCCCCGGTGCAGGTATCGAACCCCGCGTAATCGCTGCTGCAAGCGTAACCGAACAAGGCAAAATATCCGAACCGATCGAAGGAAACCAGGGAGTGTTCATCGTTATGGTAAACAACCGTACACAGGAAGAAGTCACTCCGGAAATGATTCAGGCCACCAAACAGGGCTTGGCACAATCAAACCTGTATCGCGCAAATTATCAAGCTATTCAGGCAATCATGAAGAATGGCGAGATAAAAGACACCCGGTATAAATTCTATTGATTACAATAATTACGCAATAAGTCGGTAAAGAGGAAGATTTTAAAATCTTCCTCTTTATTTTTTTAGGCTCATTCTGAATTTGCAATATTCAAATTGTTATAAGTCATTTATTTAATTTACTTTTGCAACATTAATAAACCGACAGCATGAAAAAAATAAATTTCAAAAACATTTATCCTTACCTGATCGCAATAGGTATCTTTATTGTTTTGGGATACACTTATTTCCCGCAAATGTTCGAAGGCAAAGAGCTGAACCAACACGACATCACTTCGTGGAGAGCCTCTGCGCAGGAAATTTTTAAATTCAGGGAAACCACCGGAGGAGAACCTCTCTGGACAGGCTCGATGTTTAGCGGTATGCCCTCCAATATGATTTCCATTCATTACCCCGGGAATTATACCACTCACATCAACCAGCTATTTTACATTTTTAAAAATCCTGCAGCCTGGTACATCGTATCCATGATCGGTTTTTATTTACTGCTGTTATGTTTTAAAGTCGATAGATGGGTGGCCATCGTCGGGGCGATAGCATTCACTTTTTGCGCCTATAACTTCATTATCATACAGGCAGGACATAATAACAAAATGGCGGCCATATCCTACATGCCCTGGGTTCTGGCGAGTGTCGTCTATGCCTATCGCTATAAACCCATTCCCGGAGCGGTATTTTTAGGGATCACCATGTCACTCGAAATTCTCACCCGGCATCCCCAGATCACGTTCTATTTAGGCTTTCTGGTATTGTTCTACGTGATCTCGGAAGCAGTCGTAGCTTTCAAGCAAAAACTGATGCCCCGTTTCATCAAAACCTCTGTAATTGTCCTGATCGGAGCCGGCTTAGGCTTTGCCTGCAATATCAATAACCTCTGGCCGAACATGGAATATTCCAAATACACCATGCGCGGCGGATCGGAATTGAGCAGCAAAGGAAAAGAGGTAGGCACCTCCGGCCTCTCGAACGATTATGCCCTTTCGTGGAGCTATGGCATTGAAGAAACCGCGAACCTGCTGATCCCGAATTTTAACGGAGGAGCCTCAGGAACCCCGTTAGGGAAAAAATCGGAAACCTATCAATTCCTGAAACAAGCGGGCTCTGCAGCCGAAGCCGAGCAAATGATAAAACAAATGCCTACCTATTGGGGGCCGCAACCTTTCACTTCCGGCCCGATGTATCTGGGCGCTATCTCCGTGTTCTTTTTCGTGCTGGGCCTGATTCTGATAAAAGGACAGCTGAAATGGTGGATTGCCAGTATATCCCTGCTCGCCATTTTATTGGCCTGGGGAAGGCACTTCGTTTGGTTTTCCAATATCTTTTTGGAATATGTTCCCCTTTACAATAAGTTCAGGGCACCTTCGACGATCATTACCATTCTGCAATTAACCGTTCCTTTGTTAGGATTCTACACCGTCAGTCTGATCTTACGGGATAAAATCGAGAAAAAACAGGTTATAAAAGGGATGAAAATCGCCTTAGGAATTACAGCAGGCTTCTGTGCTTTATTTGCCATTATCCCCTCTTTGGCAGGTAGCTTCACCTCTCCTGCCGACGCACAGTTCCCGGAATGGCTTCAAAGGACTTTGCCTGCCGACCGGAAATCGATGTTACAAGCCGATGCCATCCGCTCTCTGGTTTATATTTTGCTGGCTGCCGGAACATTGTGGTTAGGTTTTGTGAAACGGATAAAATTCAAATATACAGTTCTCATTTTAGGCGTGCTCGTGCTCGCCGATATGTGGACGATCGATAAGCGTTACCTGAACGATAGCCATTTCGTGACTTCCAAAGAATACAACCGTCAATTCAAACCACGCCCGGTAGATACGGAAATCCTCAAAGACAAAGACCCGAATTACAGGGTGCTCGACCTGACGGTAAACACGTTCAACGATGCGGTAATCAGTTATTTCCACAAAACGATCGGTGGGTATAGCGCAGCCAAATTGCAACGCTACCAGGAAATGATCGACTATCATATCCTGCCGGAAATGCAGCAATTGATCAAATCCCTGCAACAAAGCAACTCCCTTGAAAGCATCGACTCGACCTTGGCGCAATTAGGAGCGCTCAATATGCTGAATGCAAAGTATATCGTCATCAATCCCAACGGGATGCCTCTTTTAAACCAATCGGCATTAGGGAATGCTTGGTTCGTTACCGATTATAAGTTCGTGAATTCACCGGATGAAGAGATTCTCGCTTTAAACAGCATCGATCCGGCTAAAACGGCGGTTATCGATAAAAGATTTGCAGGACTGTTGAACGACCGGCAATTCATCGCCGATTCTACGGCTTCCATTCAATTGCTGTCTTATGCTCCCAATCAGTTGGAATATAAATACACCGCCAGCCGGCCTCAACTGGCTGTGTTCAGCGAAGTATATTATCCGGTGGGCTGGAAAGCCTATATCGACGGGCAAAAAGCAGATCATTTCAGAGTGGATTACATCCTGCGGGGAATGGTATTACCCGAAGGTGAACATACGGTGACCTTCAAATATATCCCGGATTCTTATTATACCAGTGCCAGAATATCACAGGTGGCTTCGAGCCTTTTGATTATACTGTTCGTTGCATTTATCGTGCTATACGGCGGTGGATTCATGAAACCACGGAATACCCGGAAAGAGTAAAAGATTTTCAAAAAACACGAACGCCGCAGATCGCCGGGGCAATTCCCCTGATCTGCGGCGTTCGCTTTATTCTGTGCGGCTAAAAGCCGTTCATGATCTATTTGGCAAGCTTTACGTCCACCACCTGCCCGGTAAAATCGGACAATAAGGTTTTTATCGATTCCCCGGCTACCTCCTCGGCTTTTAGCAAAGTGGCATCGTCTTCCATACCGAAATTCTTAATACGCATCGGGGTTTTGGTGCGTTCGGGATTTATACAATTCACCCGCACTCCCGCACTCTCCCATTCCTGGGCAATGGCCTGTACAAAATTAACCACAGCCGCTTTGGTGGAAGAATAAATACTGTAAAACGCCCTGCCTCTGGTGTAGGAACTGGACGTATAAAACAATAATTGTCCCCGTGATTTTTCCAGATAGGGAAAACTTTCCATCGCTACATTCACCATGCCCAGATAATTCACTTCCACCATTTTCCGGACAGCCTGATAACCCACTCTGTCCAAGGGCTCTTTTTGTAATTGGGCTGCCGTATTCACCACAAAATCGATCCGTCCCGCTTCGGCAGCTACTTTTTCCAGGCTATTCCTCACTTGCCCGGCAGAAGAAATGTCCACCCCATTCAGCGAACGGGAAAAACAATACACTTTCGCTCCATGCTTTTCGGCAATACGGGCGATTTCGGCACCAATCCCATAACTTCCCCCAAAGACCACCAAAACTTTTTCTTTTAATTGCCCGAACGGAATGTCTTGCCCGGCCAAAGCAAAAGAACGCAACTGAAACAGCTTATCCAACAAATAAGAATCTTCCTTATAGGTGAGCTTCATATTTACCTCTTCTCCTTTCACCACATATATTTTTTCTTCCGGCAAATATTTCAGAACCACCCCGCAATCGTCCGTAGATTTGAATGCCGGGTCCTGTAAAGCCTTTTCATAAGCTCTTTTGATCGTCTCCAGCTTAAAACCCTGCGGAGTTTGTCCTCTCCTCAGCTTGCTGCGTTCCGGGATTGCATCGATAAAATCCCCCTCGGTAGAAATAATCGTATCCACAGCGGGAATCGCCACGTCCACAGCATTATACTTATCTAACGCCGCCACGGTATCGTCAATAATCCGGTCGGAGATCAAAGGCCGGACAGCATCGTGAAAAATCAGGTTTATATCCCCCGTCCCGGCATACGCATTCACGGCCGCCATGCTGGAGTGATACCGTTCTGCCCCGCCCTTCAATATCTTCCGGACTTTTTTCCAGCGATTCGATAAAACCAAATCTTCTATCGTCACCTGATAATTGGGATTGATAACAATAGCTATTTCGTCGATCAGCCGGTTTTTTTCAAATACATTCACCGTATGCTCGATCACCGTTTTCCCGGCTACTTTAAAAAACTGCTTGGGATGACTTTTATCCAGGCGGTTCCCCACCCCCCCAGCCAAAATGACTGCAACATTCATGCGATAGGATCAATTAAATTATTCCGGCATCCGCCGTACTGCATACAAAATTAGAAATAATAGCTCAACCTCCAACATTAATTTGGCAAATTACTGTCATTATGATACCTTTGCCAATCCAAAGCGTTACCTATATGAACCCTAAAGTTTCTGTCATTATCTGCACTTATAACCGGGTTGCCTATCTTCCCCGTACCCTCGCGGCCCTGGCCGCCCAGTCGGTGCCTTGTCAGGACTTTGAGATATTGCTTATCGATAACAACAGCGGGGACGGCACTCCCGAAGTATGCCGGGAATTTCAGGATACACATCCGGAATTGAATTTCAGGTATATGACCGAATCCCGGCAAGGACTTTCTTTCGCCCGGAACAGAGGGATCGATGAAGCGCAAAGCGATATTCTGGTTTTTATCGACGACGATGCTTTCGCCGCTCCTGACTATCTCCAAAACCTGATCCGTTTTTTCGAATCCACTCCGGATGCTGCTGCGGCAGGCGGCAGGATATATCCCCTGTTCGAGAGCAAGCGCCCGGACTGGTTGCCCGATATATTGATGTCGCTCATGTCTGTGATCGATTTAGGCGATCGGGTTTGTCTGTTCAAAAAGAAATTTCCGATCGGGGCGAACATGGCTTTCCGAAGAAAAACGATACAGGCTTATGGAAACTTCAATGTCAAGTTAGGACGGCGGGGCGATAAGCTGGAAGGAGCGGAAGAAAAAGACCTCTTCCTGAAAATCATAGCAGCGGGCGAAAAGGTATATTATATCCCGGATGCCGTCGTGCAGCATGTTATCCCCGACAAACGCCTGTCGTTCGACCATTTCCGCCGTCAGGCAATAGGAATAGGATATAGCGAAAGGATTCGTTCCAAAGACATTTCTTCCACAACCTATCTTAAAAGCCTTTTCCGGGAAGTTCTGAAATGGGGCGTAAGCTGGGCGATGTGTTTCGGTTATTGGCTCACACTCCGTTTCCGGAAAGGATGGCGCTTGATCGTATTCCGTTGGTATGTCAGCAAAGGTCTGGTAACCAAACATCTAAAATGATCCTTTAAATTTCAGAGCCGTTATGCCTCATCCCAAGATAAGCGTTATTGTCCCGGTTTACAATGCCGGAGCTTTTTTCAAGAAAAGGCTGGACACATTAATCCACCAGACTCTAAAAGAAATAGAGATTATTCTGATATTGGATTGCCCTACCGACGGCAGCGACCGGATAGCCGAAGAATATGCCGGCCGGGACGAGCGTATCGTAATCGTACGCAATCCACACAATCTCCATATCGGCTTAAGCCGGAACGAAGGCTTAAAAAAAGCCTCCGGCGAATACATCAGCTTTTCTGACCACGACGATTATTCCGAATTGGATATGTTCGAGAAAATGTACGCAAAGGCAAAAGAAACCGATGCAGACATCGTCGTAAGCGATTTTTACGGGAAATCCGAAAAAGAATGTTCGTTCTTCGGCTTTCCGGCAGACGATCCGCATTTTCTGCAACATTCGTTCTCTTATTTGATCAGTGGTCCCCGTTATAAAAAGAATAGAAGAGCGATTACATCCAACGGGCTGATCTGGAATCAGATTTATAGAAGGCAATTCCTTTTCGATCACCATCTTATTTTCCCGGACAACCGGAAAATCACGTTCGAAGACCGGGTCTTCCTGATCGGAGCCTATTATCATGCCCGGAAAATTACCGTTGTGCCGGAGGCTTTCTATTATCACATTTACCACAAGGGAAGCGCCGGAAGCAACTATACATTCCGCTCGATCGACCTGGTCATCAATTACCTGTTGTTCGTGCATCGTTTTCTGGAAAACCACGGAATATCGGAACGGGAATCTTTGCCGTATTCCGATGGAGTTTTACTTACTCTGTATTCTGCGTTCCGCAATGAACTGCGGCATAAAAGCGTGAAACAGGCATTTGCAGAATTATCGAAGATCAGGAATAATTCCGTTTTGCAACAGGCTCTCAGAAATTTCTTTTCCTTTCGAAATTTCAAACAGCTAAGGAAATACCGGATAACGAAATTGTGCTTTCTGCTGCTCAATCTCCGGTTTTCAAAAAGAATAGCCGACCGGAATCACAGAACAAAGACATTGTAAACGACATTAACCGTATTTCTCTATTATTTCTTCATGCCATGAATATCATTGGAGTTGTAACCACCTATTTCCCTGACTTAAAAAAATTACAAGCCAATATTTCAACCTATCTCGAACAGCTCGATTTTCTGTTTATCTGGGAAAATACCCCGAAAGAAAAAAGCCGGGTTGCGGATTTCTTTAAAGGGCAGGAAAAAATTATCATACGCACCACAGGAGACAACGAAGGTATTGCCAAAGACCTCAATACGATTGCACAATGGGCTATCGGACACGGTTACGAATACGTTCTGACAATGGATCAGGATAGCTCGTTTTCACTGGGCGATTTCCCGAAATACCTCGAAATTGTCAGTCAAAACGACCGGGACGATATCGGATTATGGACGCCCGCCTATAAAAATATCAAATCGGCAGAGCTCCTCGACAAAGAAATTACCATGACTTCCGGCTCTATCGTTAAAACAAGTGTTCTTCAGACCTGTGGCTTTTTCTCGGAAGAGTTATTTATCGATCTGGTCGATTCGGAATATTGTTTCAGGATACGGAACAAACATTACCGGATTGTTCAGGTTTCACCCATCGTATTAAATCACCAATTAGGCTATAAAAAAGTGAATCGGTGGGGTATCGTCACCATTAACTATTCGGCTTTGAGAACTTATTATATTGTCAGGAACTGGTTTCTGGTTTACAGGCAATACCCTGAACAACTTTTAGCTGCCTGCGGGCCTAAAAGGAAATTCTACACTTATACCCTATTTTACAGGACTATCAAAATAATCCTTTTTGAAGATCACAAAATTTCTAAATTAAAGGCTTTATTCTTAGGTGTTTATCACGGATTATGCGGGAGAGGCGGGAAAGTCTATCATTGAATTTTAGTTTTCTCTCCCGGCCTTATTGCCAGGTCCAAATGTTTTTCAGCTTATCCTGAAGCAACATAGCATAAAAAGTACCCGGTTTCCGGTATTCCTCCTCACCGTATTTATAGGATAACTTATGCACGAAAGAAAAACGGCAGATTTGCTTCCATCTTTCAGGCGAGTATGGCGTAAATAATTCGTCCGACAGTACTTTGGCATTCATATCGTTGAACGAAGGCACCCGCTGCCAGGCTTCCCGGCAGGCCGGGGTCGATTCTACCGCCATCGTGAAGAAAGGGTGAAATATGCTGTATGCCACCAACTTATTCTCTTTTCTCCAATATTCGTATAAAAGATTCCGGGTTTTCTCCAATACTTCATGGTGGGGCTTTGCTGCGAAAAACCAGTTCGAGGCAATGATTTTAGCGATCGGTCCCGCTTTAAAGCAAAACAAATCCGCCTCCACCACATCGTCGGGCAGGTCTTCTGTAAGGTAACTGGTGGAATCGATCCAAACCCCGCCATATTCCACCAAAAGAGCCAGCCGTAACAGATCGGAAAAATGAGTATTGGAAATAATTCCCTTCTTCCATTTTTCCAACAAATCGGCAGGCATTTGAATGTAATCCGACATATTTTGCTCGCTCAACACAATCACCCGGTCTTCCCCGCCTGCATGCCTGTAAATGGTTTCTACGCATTTTTTCACGACTGCAGGAGCCTGTTCCATCCCCTGCAACCAGCATACCCATACTTTATCCGGAAAAGGATTAGGCTTTCCGGCAGGCTTCAAAGGTTGCTCCAGCACGTAGCTGTATTTCTGTAAATAATCGTATAACCCGAGCATATTGGCAAAATTCAGCACCTGCTTGTCGTTCAGCCAAAACCTGCTTTTCACTTGTTTGTAACAATATGAAAGCCCTTTCGTTTTCAAAAGATTAACCAATCCTGCCATAATTCTTATTTCATTTATATAGGCTTAGCCTTTTCACAATAGCGGCTGCCGCATCTCCCCGGTAATCTCCCCAAAAACGTTCGTTAATCGAGACATAATTGCTCCGGTCATAATCTCCGCTTTTCATCACCTGCAACAAAGCCTCGAAGTCATACACCACCGAGCCGGCCACATTCTCTAAAAAAGGATAATTAAAATCCCTTTCCCGGACATACGTCTTGTAATCGTACAGATACAGGATAACATCTTTATCCTCCATCAATAAATAGTCGTACAGAATGGAAGAATAATCCGTAATAAGTACCTGGGTATAGGGCAAAAGGGTATAAATATCCACATGAGAGTCCAGCAACATCAAATGGGAACTTTGCCCGAAAACGTCCGGAGCGATTTTCATAATGGGGTGCGGCTTAAAAAGGAATAAGCTATCCGTTTCCTGCATAAAACCGTTCAGTTTTTCCACATCCAGATGGGCAGAAAACAACTCTTTCTGGGAATCGCGCCAGGTCGGCATATAAAGATATATTTTCTTATACCCGCGAATCCGGTCGATCAATTCCCGGGTAACCCGAGGTTCGTACCGGTCGATAAAATTTTGCCTCTGTTTTTCTTCCCACAACAAAACATCGTTCCGGGGATAACCCAGATTCAGGCATTTCTCCAAAGGAATACGGAAAGCCCGGGCAAATTTCACAGACTGGAAATCTGTGGACGATAAAAAATAATCGGGACGCTGATATACAAAAGGATAAAAATATCTTTCCCGAAAAGTCTTACGCACATAACGGTCGGCAAGCGGCCCGTTCTCTATGCAAAATTCTATTTTTTTCAGTCCCACGCCATGCCAAAGATTCACCTTCACCGTCCCTCCGGAAGTAAAATAACATATATCGGAACTGTAATCATTGAAAAAATAATATTTCCCCCGCAAAGCATAATACAATCCCGGCAATGAAAAAAGCGAATATGCCTTCAATCCTTTAGAACGGATTTCCCGGACAACAGCACTCTTATAACTGATCCACACCGCACAAATTTCCGGAACCTGTTCCGAAACATAGATAAATAAATATTTGGAGTTTTGATTGAACGCTCCCCGGAAACTGCCGAAAATCCACACTTCCCGGCTTCGTGGAAAAAGAAAAGAAAAAGGATAGAAAAGGTAACCGGCCGCATAAGCCAACGCCTTTATCCAGAAAGCGATTGTTTTTTTCATTTCAGAGGTGTTCGTTCGTTTCACAAAAGTATGAATCTTCCCTAAAAAGAAAAAATCCTTACAAAATAAAACGGGAGTACCCCGAACAAACCGGCACTCCCGATATTCTATCGTTAAATAAAGCAACGTCTGATTCCGGAGATCGTTCCCGGCAAAAGACTTTACAGGCTTTATGCCTTAAAATACATAACCGAAACCGATATTCAGATAGATACAATACATATCGAAACTCACACTCTCAAACCCTTTTTTAAAAATCGAGTTTAACCCCCAGGTAAGGTCGGCATATACATTCAGATGCCTATACGCTTTCCATTCCGTTCCCACATCCACACCCCATTGAAAGCGGCGTAAATCCTTCGAAAAATCGTAAGTCGCTTCGCTCACGGTAGCCTTATCTCCGGTTGGGTCACCTTCCCGGATATAGCCGTCGTATGCACTCCCTGAAAAATCGCGGGAAGCAACCAGCGATAAATAGGGACCTGCCTTCAATTCCCAACGTTTCGACACCTTATAAAGTGCCTGAATCGGAAAGGTCAGGTAAGAATTTTTTACATTGGTTTTCACATATCCTGTCCACGCTCCCACCAAATGTCCCGGATTTTCAGGATCGTTCGAGATCATGTCCATGTGGTAATTCTTTACCCGGGCATCGGTCTTCATTCCTTTATTTTCGAGACGGATTCCCATAAGCAAAGCCCAGTCCGAATTAAACCATTTAATAACATCTCCCTCTATGGCGATTTGCATTCCCGGACGGAAACTTTTGATTTCCCGAATTTCACCGGGAAGCGGAAGCGGTGAAATTCCCCCGAAGTTAAAACCTGCTTTTACCCGGTATTCCAATCCTCTCAATGCCGACCAGATCAGCCCGCTCGATGTTCCCGAGTTTTCTGCAAAAGTCATCGATGACAATCCCAAAAACACGAATAAGCAAACACCTCTTAATTTATTCATTCTTTTCATACTCAATTATTCACAAATGACTTCTACATCGTCCACGTACAAGGTACTTCCGAGCGCCCCTGCAAAATACGCACCGTCCCGGCTGGACGTAAATACAACTGCTAAATTGTATCGGTAAGCTTTCGACTTTTCTTCCACGAAAGGACAAGTCCCTCTATAAGAATCGTAATCAAAAGATATTTCAAATTTTTCGTACACCTCACTGCTCACCGGAGTGTTTGCATCGGTCACTTTCATATTATCGACCCTTGCCAAAGCGATGATCCGGTCGCTGCTCAATACATTCTCTCCGTTCAACGAACCATTTTCCGCATCGTAAAGCACGGCATATATATCTCCGATATCTTCCCGGCCGGGAACTTCTTGCTTATCGCCCGACGAATTTTTGATAATAAAAGGAGCCCCTCTTTTATATACATAACGCCCTTTGAATTTGACCGGCTTTTTCCCGAACGGCAACCCGAAGAGCGTGGCTTTTAAAGGTTCCTTCATGGCATTCCCTACATCAAAACTACCGATAAAAAGATTTCCGGCCGCTATCGGCATTTTCACCGTTTCTCCAAATAAGCCTGTGCTTTTTGTCACCAACTTTAAACCCTTTCCCTGATACCCTTCGTCCACGGATATGGTTGGAAATTCTTTCGGAGAAGAAGCCACTCCGGTTAAAGCAAATCCGGGATTGCCGGATGCCCAGATATATTGTTTGATCGTTCCTGCTTCTGTCGGCACTTCCTCATAAAACACTTCATATTTTTTCGGTGTTTCGTATAACTCGAACTGGTAGTTCGTGGTAATTTCAGAAGTATCTACGCTAACCATATATACTTTTTCCCAGTTCCCATCCTGTGAGGTCACCGTATATTTCTGAGGCTGTGAGAAATCGAGCACCGTACCGCTCGCCGGCTCGATCGTCGCTCCCGGAGTAATTGTAAATTCCGGGGCTAATTTTTTCAAATCGATACGGGGAAGCGCCAACGCCATCACCCGTGTATTCGACACAAGGGCATCGCCTTTGATGTTTATATCTACTTTACCTTGCTCATTTTTTACGACACAAGTCAATATATCCGCTTCTGCATTTAAAGGCTCATCCTGAATACAAGACGTTCCTAATAAAAGTAAAGGCAGATACAAAAATAATTTCTTCATACATTTTTAATTTTACGTCCATTCTTTCCGCCACAAAGATACAATTTTCGAAAATAACCTCCTACAATCAAAATAAGTAAAGTTCTCTTATCTCTTACGGCCAAACATCGAACGAAAGTTTCAATAATTACACTTCTTTTTTATTGACTATCAATAAAATACAAAAATAGACATTTACTGCATCAATTCAGGAGTCGTATCCACCACCTTATATAGCTTGTCTCCCCTGCGTATCTTTTCAGGAGTCGGCATAGAAAAAACAGTTCCTTTTTCTATACTTTCGGCAGACTGCAAATCCACCCTCAATTCCGATACTTTCATTTGAATCACTCCAGTCGTCGTCCCGGTGATTAAAATTTCTTCTCCCACAGCCAACCTCCCGGATTCCAGCTTAAACTCCCCTACACTCAGATTTTTGAAATAATTGGTGACTTTCCCCAGTAATACTTTTTTCTTGGTGGCTTTCGAGCCGTACACCTCGCTCCATTCGCCTAACCGCTGTCCCAGGTAATAACCGTCCCAAAATCCCCGGTTAAACACCGTTGACAATCTTTCTTTCCATACTTCGATTTTTTCCCGGCTATACGTCCCGTCCAGATAAGCCTGCACCGCTTCATTGTAACATTCACACACCGTACGCACATATTCTGCCGAACGGGCACGTCCCTCTATTTTAAAAACCCGTACCCCCGCATCGATCATCTTATTCAGAAAGCCGATCGTGCAAAGGTCTTTCGGCGACATAATGTATTCGTTCTCGATATCCAGCTCGATTTCATTGTCCCGGTCTTTCACCGTATAGGCACGGCGGCAAATCTGGTTACAAGCACCCCGGTTCGCCGACGCGTTTTTCTCGTGCAGGCTGAGATAACATTTTCCGGACACAGCCATGCAAAGCGCACCGTGGCAAAACATTTCGATCCGGATCAACTCACCTTTCGGCCCCCGCAAATCGTTTTCCACGATCTGCCGGTGAATGGTCATCACCTGGTCGAGCTCCACCTCCCGTGCCAATACCACGACATCGGCATATTGCGCATAAAAACGTACCACCTCATAATTGGTCACATTGCACTGTGTGCTGATGTGTACCTCGACCCCCACCGAATGGGCGTACAGGATAGCCGACAGATCGGAGGCAATCACGGCAGTCACTCCCGCTTCCCCGGCACAATCGATCACAGCACGCATTTTTTGCAATTCCTGGTTATAGATAACCGTATTGACCGTGAGATAAGTTTTTACCCCCTTTTCATTACAGATAGAAACGATATTCCTCAAATCCTCCAAGGTAAAATTGGCCGAAGAACGGGCACGCATATTCAATCCCTCCACCCCGAAATACACGGAATCCGCTCCTCCCTGCAAAGCAGCATGCAACGACTCGTACGATCCCACAGGGGCCATTATCTCAAAATCTTTTCTAACCATAATTGTAAAAATCTAAAAATCAAATCTTCTCGAAACCGGGGTACAAAGGTAAAGTTTAAATCGGGAATTTAAAAGATGATAAATTCTAAACAAAATAAGCCCTAATCGTTAAATGTTCGGGCAAGTGACGGCATCGGGCCGACATTTGTTATACTTTTGCATAGCAATGTTATTCGCTCCGTTTCAAAAACCTTTCTTTTCAATTTAAGGTATATCGAAGAATAGCTTTAAGATTTTAAAAACCATACATGACAAACATAAAACACCCCACACTTTTTCAGGCACTACTCCCGGTCGGTGTTCTCATTATTCTGCTTTTCTTCAACGTCAGCTATTTCGACGATCCGCTGGGAGGCTCGAATCAGATTGCCTTATTTATCGCTGCATCGGTCTGCGGAATAATCGCAAGCTTCAACCGGGTCACCTGGCACGATATACAGCGAAAAATCCTGCATACGATCAATTCTGCCATGCCTGCCATACTGATTCTGCTGCTGATCGGGGCTTTAAGCGGAGCATGGATGGTCAGCGGAGTGATCCCCGCCATGATTTACTACGGAGTAGATATCATGCACCCGTCCTATTTTCTGCTTGCTTCGGTCGTTCTATGCGCCATCGTATCCCTTGCCACGGGCAGTTCCTGGTCCACCGTCGCAACCGTAGGTGTAGCGATTATCGGAGTAGGCAACGCTTTCGGACTTAATCAGGGGTTAGTGGCGGGGGGGGGCGCGTTAGGGGCGTTTTTTTGTGAGGAAAGCGGGAGCCGTCATTTCAGGTGCTTATTTCGGCGATAAAATGTCGCCTCTGTCCGATACCACCAATCTGGCCCCGGCCATAGCCGGGACAGACCTCTTTACCCATATCCGCTACATGGTTTATACCACTGTTCCGACCCTGATCCTGACCTTGATTATTTTCGGTGTGATCGGATTGTTTCTCTTGACCGGGGACACGGTGGTCGATACCGAGTTTATCAAACAGGGAATCGGCAACTCTTTCCACATTACCCCCTGGCTGCTATTGGTTCCCGTTTTCCTGATCGCCATTATTATCAAAAAGATACCGCCTATCCCAGCCATGGTTGCAGGTATAGCACTCGGAATTTTGTTTGCATTGATTTTCCAGCCGGACTTATTGAATCGCCTTATTGCAGAAGGCTCGTTTCAGAACAAATACCAATTATTGATTCAATCCACCGGCAGCACCATCCATCTGACGACAGGAGTTCCCGAAGTGGACGAACTGCTATCCACCGGAGGAATGCAAGGCATGCTCGACACTGTATGGCTGATTATCGCCGCCCTTACTTTCGGTGGAGTGATGGAAGCCAGCGGCTCTCTGAAACGGGTTAGCGAAATGTTTTTAAAAATGATCTATAACGACACATCCCTGGTCGGAACAACCATTTTAACTTGTATCTTTTTTAACATCACCGCTTGCGACCAATATCTTTCTATCGTTATTCCCGGCAAGATGATGCAAAAAATCTATGAACAAAGGGGGCTGAAACCGGAAGTCCTCAGCCGGGCTTTAGAGGATTCGGGGACCGTAACCTCGGTACTGGTTCCCTGGAATACCTGCGGAGCCACACAAGCACGCATATTAGGCGTTCCTACGCTTGAATACCTGCCTTTTTGCTTCTTTAACCTGATCTCTCCCCTGATGAATATTTTCATCACTTCCATTCATTATAAGATCAGAAGGGTTAAGACAGAGTCATAAATCGTAAAAACAGAAAATACTTCCCGGCAATGGCATCCTGCCAGGGTGCCCCGATTCGTAAAAGCAGGGTGCCCCGCGGCGGCAAGCCGAAAAATAAACGTGTGACGGGCTATCGTCAAATTTATTTCTTAAAATAACTAATGATTTAGTTGTATAACTAAACTATTAGTTTTACATTTGTGTATATCTAAGTTTAAACCACTATGAAAGAATTGACCAAAGCAGAAGAACAAATCATGCAGGTGTTATGGGATTTAAACCGGGCATTCGTAAAAGAGATCATCGACAGGCTACCCGATCCCAAGCCCGCTTACAACACGGTATCTACTATTGTCAGAATATTACAGGACAAGGGATTTGTGGGACACGAAACTTATGGGAAAAGCCATTGTTATTATCCTTTGGTCGATAAAGACACTTACACCCGGAAATTCCTGAAAAATTTTATCGGGAACTATTTTCAAAATTCTTTCAGCCAAATGGTATCTTTTTTCGCTAAAGAAGAAAACGTCGATTTGAAAGAATTGGAAAAAATTCTGGAACAAGCTAAAAAGACTCGGGAAAATAAAGGAAAATAAAACCTTAAAGCTATAAGCGATGGAAGGATTGATACCGTATATTATAAAATCGTCGAGCATTCTATTCATTTTATATGGATATTACTGGCTTTTTCTGAGGAAACAAACATTCTTCACGATAAACCGTTTCTACTTGCTGATTTCTCTCTTTTTGGGGATGACTTTACCTTTTGTCTCTATCGAGGTAACCGGTCCAATGCTTACCACAGCCGGAAAATTTCACCCGGTAGCCTATATGAATCATTTTCTCGATGAAGTAAACACGAACGCAAACGATACCGCCGCGCCGTTCACCTCGCAACAACTGTACTCGGCTTCTTTATTCCTGGCGTATATGGCAGGGGTATTGTTTTTCTTTATCCGTTATCTGATCGCCCTTTCTCAAATAATATTACTGGTCCGCCGCAACCCGCAGACCTCCATTGATGGCATACATATCGTAAAACTGAAAGAGCAGCAACCTTTATTCTCTTTCTTCAATTATTTATTTGTTTCCCGGCTGCCGGACTCCAAAGAAGACTGCCGGAGAATATTCGAGCATGAAAAAAAACATATCCGGCAAGGACATAGTTTCGATCTGCTTATCACAGAATTTGCCTGCATTACCAATTGGTTCAATCCGTTGGTGTGGCTGTTTAAAAATGCAATCCTTGAAAATCATGAATATATAGCCGATCGTCAGGTAATTCGCAGGTATCATACCGGTGGATATCCGGAATTACTGATCAGGCAAACTTTCAAAGGATGTTTTTCATTTACTAACTATTTTGCATGTTCAAAATTAAAAAAACGAATCATGATGATGACAAAAAAACAAACCTCTAAACTTCAGGTCATTCGCTATATTCCGGCCTTTGTCCTGAGTGGAATCCTGTTTTACGGGCTCTGCTGTAATATCCAGGTAAAAGCCGCAGAATTTACAATGCCGGAACTACCCGAAATTCAACAACATCCCCAACCTCCAAAAGACACGGTAACCTCTGTGTCGAATGATAAAGTTGCGCAAGCCCCGGTATTTCCGGAATATGGCGGAAATACCTTTAAATGGATCAATGCAAACTTGAAATACCCGGAAAAAGCCATCAAAGAAAAGAAAAGCGGAAGGGTTTTCGTGAACTTCATTATCGACGCAGAAGGGAATGTGACCAATCCCCGGATCATTAGAGGAACCGATCCGGAACTCGATGCCGAAGCACTGAGAGTGGTTCAAAAAATGCCGAAATGGAAACCCGGGCTCGATAAAGACGGGAATCCGGTAAAAGTTTCCTTCAACATTCCCATCACATTTAAGCTACAAGACAATGGAACTCCGGCCGAAGTAAAGGCTCCTGAAAAAGCTACAATAATAAAAGACAAATAAAAATTTCCGTTACAATCACACTTTCTCAAAATCATTTTTTTACAGGGACGAACACTTTACTTAACGGCTAAAGTGTTCGTCTGAATAAAGTGATCTGCCGAACCTCATTCCCGGTCTCTCTCACCTGCCCGATATACGGGATTTTCCCGGACAAAATTCGCTAAACGGCAACACCTTTATAAAATTTTCCCGATCACTCCCTCCCCTCCCGGCCGACAATGATAAAATATTTAGATTTTTTTCTATCTTTGTTCTGTTATTTGTAAATCACAACAAAAACGAATATGAACGAGGAAGTAAAACTTTATATGGACGATGCAAAGGAGCAGATGCAAAATGCCCTGGCGCATTTGGAAAATGAATTGGCAAAGATCAGGGCAGGAAAAGCAAATCCTAAAATCCTGAACGATGTGTTGGTAGATTATTACGGTACCCCCACCCCGTTATCGCAGGTAGCCAATGTCACAGTTCCCGACCCCCGTACCATTGCCGTACAGCCCTGGGAAAAAAACATGTTAGCCCCTATTCAAAAGGCGATCATGAATGCAAACCTGGGTTTCAATCCGGACAATAACGGAGAAATCGTACGTATCAACGTTCCGCCTTTGACCGAAGAGCGCAGAAAAGAACTGGTAAAACAAAGCCGCGGGGTAGGTGAAACGGCAAAAGTCAGCATTCGTAACGCCAGGCGCGACGCCATCGATGAATTCAAAAAGATGGTGAAAAACGGTCTTCCCGAAGACGCTGCTAAAGACGCTGAAGCTGAAGTTCAAAAAATGACAGACAGTTATAACAAGAAAGTGGACGATATCCTGCTTGTTAAAGAAAAAGATATTATGACCATTTGATTTTTTATGGTAAAACAAAAAGCGGAGAGTATATCTCCGCTTTTTTTATTCCATCGAATAAAAGTTCTTCCCTCTTTATAAGGCCTCATTGGCTTTTTGCAAATCTTCCGGCGTGTCTATCCCGATCGATTCGTGCTCGGTTACCCTTACAGCTATTTTATAGCCATTCTCCAGCCACCGCAATTGTTCCAGGGATTCGGCCTTTTCAAGCAACCCGGGCGGGAGTGCCGTGATCTCTTTCAATACCTGCGGACGGTAAGCATACATCCCTACATGCTTATAAAACGAAGTTGTAGCCAGCCACTCGCTTTGTTCCACCCCCCGGCAAAAAGGGATGGCCGAACGTGAAAAGTAGAGGGCTGTTCCCTGCGCGGAAAACACGACCTTCACCTTATTCGGGTCGAAAATATCGTTACTATTTTCAAATTTTTTTCCCAGCGTAGCGATCTGCACCTCCGGGTCTTCGAAGCAACTCGTCAAATAGCATATCTGTTCCGAACGGATAAAAGGCTCGTCTCCCTGGATGTTTACCACGACATCGAATGTCTTACCCGTCGATTTTACAACTTTTTGAAATGCCTCGAAACAGCGGTCTGTTCCGCTCCGATGTTCGGCAGAAGTCATCACCGCATATCCGCCGAATCCTTCCACACACTTTCGAATACGCTCATCGTCGGTTGCGACATAAACATGCTCTGTTACGGTCTTTGCCTTTTCCACGACATGCTGAATCATCGGCTTGCCGCCGATCTCTGCCAAAGGCTTACCGGGGAAACGCGTCGAGGCGTAACGAGCCGGTATCAAAATCAATGCCCGTATCATTTATTCTTTATTCGCTTCCTTTGAATCGCGGGAATCTTTGCGTTGCATCTGGCAATTCCCGTTAAAAATCACCCCCGGCTCGATAGAAAGCTGATTTGAAATAATATTTCCGATCAATTTCGCCTGTGCTTTCAGGGATACGATTCCCGAAGCCTGTACGTCGCCCAGCACCACCCCCATCACATCGACATTTGCACAATCGATATTACCTTCAATTTTAGCAGTACTGCCAACAACCAATCTGCCGGAAGTAATGACCTTACCCTTGAGAATCCCGTCGATCCGGATATCGTTTTTTGTTTTAATATCCCCCACGATCATCGTCCCTTCACACAACAGATTAACGGCATTACCCGTATTCTCTTTACCCATAATATATTTGTTTTTATTTACAGCTTTTACGTAATCTCAAGCCATTGGTGATCTTTGCTCCCGGAAATATTTGAAGACTTTCCGTTATTAATCCGCCGTCGATCACAGCTTCCTCCCCCATAACCGTCTTACAGGCCACACACACATTACCTGTAATTTCTCCTCTTAAAAACAATTCTCCGCAATCGACATTCCCGTCGATCACAGCATCCTTATCCACGATCACTTTTCCATCACAATGCACGTCCCCCCTCACAATTCCTTCCAGGCAGACATCCTTTTCCGATTTTATATTTCCGTCAATCACCGTTGTTTTCAGTACAAGTGACCCTTCGTAAGTTATATCAAAAATGTCCTGCCCCATAATCATTATAAATTCAGACCGAAGATATAACAAGTAATTGAAATAAAAAAGCCGCTTCCGCGGCTTTTTTAACTTTATCTTTAAATTTTACTCCTTCGTATCGTATGCC
>UQTM01000030.1 GCA_900544025.1 uncultured Odoribacter sp. | reverse complement strand
CCTATACCCGCATCCTTCAGCTTGCGATAGTTTTCAACCGTGGTCGCGGCGATATTCACGTTAACGCGGCGAATGTCCCCGTTTTTGTGATGCACGGAGTATATGGTCTTTATGCAGTCCAGTATATATTCTATTGGGTTGTTCACGGGGTCCTCGCCCGCTTCTATGGCAAGGCGCTTATGGCCCATGTCCTGAAGAGCAATGACCTCTTTCCTTATTTCCTCCTGAGTGAGCTTTTTGCGGGCAATGTGCTTGTTCTTCATGTGATACGGACAGTACACGCAGCCGTTCACGCAGTAATTAGAAAGATACAGCGGCGCGAACATGACTATTCTGTTGCCGTAGAATGCAAGCTTTATTTCATTGGCCAGCTTATACATTTCCTCTATTTTTTCGGGGATGTCGCACGCAAGCAGCACGCTCGCTTCCCTGTGGGTAAGTCCCGCGCAGGTAACGCCGGAGCCGTTCTTCTTGGGCCTCGCCTTTTCAAGCAGCGCGTCAATAAGCTCTATATTGTTCTTGTTGGCGTTTGCGTACGCTATTGTTTCGCGTATTTCGGCGTCGTTTATAAATTCCTCCGCCTTCATGGATTTGGGATCGTACATTGTTTTTTCTTCCTTTCTTTCAGGTCAGGCAAAAGCGGCGCTTTTCCTTCCTGAGCCCCAGCTACCAAAGCCCATAACATACACAATATTACTCCTGTCAGTCTCATATATTATAATTTTGCCAAAAGATAAAAGTCCCAACCTCAAACCGACGGGCACCGGCGCCATTCTTCCCGGTATTTATGCCCAACGTTATCGGTAAAAACTCTCTCTTTTATTAATTATTTTCCGATTATAGCCTTTACGGCTTTCATTTCCTTGCTCTTCTTATAGCCTAATTTTCCTGAAATGATTTCTGCACAATTCCGCACTTTAACGCTCAACTCGGGGAAAACCGATAACGGAATACGCCCCTTGGGTCCCGACGTCCACACACAAGCCACCACCTCGCCATATTGATTGAATATCGGAGCCCCGATGCAATGCACCCCCGATATTTCTTCCTCCACATCCACACCGTAACCGTTTTCCAGAATCTGTTCCAGCTCTTCTTTAAACCGTTTCGGATCAGTAATCGTATTATCGTTAAATTTCACAAAACGGATACTATTCAACAGCTCTCCTTTCACTTCTTTTTTCTGGTAAGCCAGCAACACCTTGCCCGGCGCAGAAGCATGCAAGCAAAGATGGGTTCCGGGCCGGAGCATAAAAGTAAAATCGTGCGAACCGATCACCTGTTCCAACAATACCGCTTCATTTCCCACCAATGTACCCAGCATAACCGATTCTTTCACTTCATCCCTCAAACGTTTCATCGGCTCGATAGCCCTTTCCAGCATATCCGCTTCTCCCAAGGCTGCCAATCCCAACCGGAAGACTTTACGCGATAATAGAAATCGATTGCATTCGTCATCCTTAACAAGATACCCCATTTCCAGCAAAGTATTTGCAATCCGGTAAATGGAAGTTTTGGGATATTCCAGATAACTGCACATCTCCTGTATTGTCAAACCATTGTGGTGTTTTGCCAATAATTCGAACAGCTCCATCCCCTTTTCCAGCATCGGCACATTATAGCGATTCGTCGTTTCCTGCTCCATTTCTAAAATTCACGCCTTAGTTTCACATTTGAAACTAAGTTTCAGATTTAAACTACTGCAAAGTTATTATTTCTGATTTCCGAAACAAGTTTTTTTACTTATTTTTTGTAAAAAAACAATAAAAACAAAGCATACGTCCGTATCACCTATCTCATTGAGCCAAAGCCCCGAATCCCACTTCCCCGGCCGGGATGATCCCGGCTTCTTTTCAATCTCCGGCAACAAACCGGATAACTCACTCATTTACAACAAAATTACGGATACAACATTCATATCCCGCACTATCTTTATTTTTATCTTTCGAAATCCGGAGCACCAACCGATGCTCACCATCCTTCAATTCATTTTCAAGCACATACAACCACGGCAGATAGATACCCTTACTCCAGCGGGTATAAGTATCCAGCCGCTTAAAAGGAGCACCGTCCACGCTATATTCCAATATTCCGGCCGCCGGACCGAATACGCCGAAAATACCTACCGCCTTCCCTCTGAAATCAAGAACTAATTTAGCATGCGGCTGTTTTCCCTGTAACATCGGCACGTCCACAAATCCCCTCCGGGTTTCTGCCTTTAAATCCGGAGTCCATTTTTCTACATACTCCCATCCCTTTCCTGCACGGGCTTCCCGGACATCCACAAAACGTCCGCCGTAATAACTGAAAGAGTCCAAAGGACAGGCGGGAAGAGCATGAGCCGTGATTTCCGCCCCGGCAGGCAGACCGCTCCACATCCGGTCGAACAAGCGAGCAATAGACGCAGCATAAAAACGATGCCCGAAAGGCGAAGGATGAGTGCCCCCGAACTGCCTCCAGGTAAATTCGCCCGCCTGCATCCGCCCGGCGATTTCCTGAGCCAGATCGACCGAAGGTATCAGATAATGATTGGCCACCCGCTCATGGTTTAAAATAACATCCGGAACCTGCCCGGCATCGAGCATGGGAATAAACGGATCGTAAATAAAATGCAGCATCACCACGTCCAGTTCAGGATTTTCCAACAAGGCACGACGAATCTCCCCCTCCATTCCCCTCACCTGCTCCGTAGGCGGAAAACCGTTCGTATGGTCGTTTACCGCCGCTTCCACAAATAGCAAATCGATACGCCCCTTTTCCAGCACATCGCCGGCTATACGGAAAGCTCCCGGAACCGAACCGGTAGAGCCGATTCCCGCATCCACAAACTCAAATTCCGTATAAGGGAAACGCTGTTTCAGCTGCTGTTGTATCATCGTGCGCCATCCTTGCATCTCGGTAATCGAACCACCCAGAAAAGCCACTCTCCCTTTCCGCTCTTTCTCGAAACGGAGATAAGAGTTTTTCAGACTTCCCCTTTCCTGAATATGCTGAAATTTCCCGTATCCGGGCTGATAGCGCAGAATGAAATCCACTACCGGGCGGGGATCTTCGAGACTATGAGGATGATGATCACAACCCGGTTTGAGGATCACTTCCACCGGCCCTCCCAAACGGGCATACCTGTTTCGCACCACTTCCATGTTTTCCGGGTAGGGCACCACTTTATCGCTGTCACCGCAAACACCGATGATCGGAATCCCGGCTTTAGCCAAAGGTTCCAAATGGTCTATCGGGTTTCCGGTAAATGTTTTCATTTGCTCGTCCGTCAGATTCCACTCCTTCAGCAAGCTTTCCCACAAAACCCGGTCTTTCCTGCCCGGCCAGCTAAACACATTACATACGGGTGCATCCACATAAATACAGGCCACTTTATCGGTATTTTTCGCAGCCCAATTCAAAACAAAAAGCCCGCCCCGGCTAAATCCTTCCAAAGTCACCTTCGGCGACACCCCGTAATAGTTCTTCATATAACCGTAAAAAGCAGTTCCCGCTTCCACAGCTCCGGGACTGCCGTATAAATGGGTAAGATCGTAATAGACCACATGAAATCCATTTTCCAACAAGGCTTTATCCACCGCCGGGAAAGCTCCGAAGAATGCCGGCCGCCATATCCAGGGCTTACCGGGAGCGGCCTGCCGGGGACATACCACGATAGCCTCGCGTCCCCGGAATCTGAAATCGTAACGGTCATATCCGCCCCATGCCGATTTCCGACCGGGAAACGCCTGCATGGTATGTTTCATCTCTTTACCCGTCAATGCCTTGTAAACCGTTTCTGCCATGACGATAGCCCCCGCTTCGTTCGGGTGGACACAATCCGGAAAATTCTGCGGCATCCCGCTGGTAGCCGAGTGCATATCGATCACCTGCAAATGCTTTTTCCGGGCACACTCCCGGAGCAACGGAATAATGCCGTGAACAATCACGCTATCCTGAATCCCATATTGAAGGCAATAAGCCTTGGCCGGATAACATAAATAAATCAATGGCCGGGAAGGCAATTTCTGAAAAGCGGTCACTAAAGTCTCCAAATCTTTGCTGAATTCACTTCTATACCGCCAATTATAAGCTTTACTATCGTTTGTTCCCAGTTTCACCACCACAATATCGGGCCGATATTGAAGGACATCCTGAAACATTTGTTCTTTCATATAAGGACGATCCCCCTTGTTTAGCAAGGTGCGGGCACTGAAACCGAAATTTCTCACTTCGTAACCGTCACCCAGCATTTGTCCCAACACCGCCGGATAACTGTCTTTATCCCGGTTTCCGATCCCGGCTCCAAAGGTGATGCTGTTTCCCACACAAGCCACTTTTTTCACCTTTCCAGTTTCCTGTGCAGGTAAAACAAAACCGTACAAAAGAAACAGTCCTACAAAAATCACGCAGAATTTCATAATTTAGCAATTAAACAAGTCGTTCCAAATAGATTCAAGCCATCTATGCAAAGATATAAAAACAAGAATCCAAAAAACAAGATTGTATATAAATGTTTTAAAAATTGAAATAAATTCTCCCGCTCACTAAAAATCCGCTTATTTTGCAGTCTTAAAACCGATACCGCATGAATAAAGAACTGTCACACAAATACTACAAAGAACAGATCAATAAAGTGATAGATTACATATACTCTCATCTCGACCAACCGATGGATTTAGAAATCCTGTCGGCACAGGTAGATCTGTCCCCCTATCATTTCCACCGTATATTCCGGGCAGAAATGGGCGAGCCGCTGGCTAAATTCGTCACCCGGAGAAGGCTGGAACGGGCAGCTTCCCTCCTGCTTTCGGCTCCCGGTCTTCCGGTGATGAACATCGCTTACGACTGCGGTTTCAATTCAGCCAATGTATTTTGCCGGAATTTTAAACAGTATTTCGGCATGACTGCCGAAACCTACCGGAACAAAAATCAGCAACCGGATAGCAAGAACAGTCCATTCAAAAGCATAACCGATACAAACAACCGTTTATACTCCCGTTACTTTTGTTCCCGTAAAACGATAATAACAGGAGGAAAAACTATGAATTGTACATTCGAAATCAAAAATTTACCGTCGCAACCGATCATTTATTGCCGCCATCAGGGGGCTCTCGACCAGATGCAGGAAGCCTTTGCCAAATTGATGCAATGGGCTTATCCCCGCGGATTGGTCGCCGTTCCCGGAATGAAATTAGTCTCCGTCTATCACGACAACCCGGATGTCACGAAAAAAGAAAAACTGACAGCCGATGCAGGAATGACGATTCAGTCCGCCGTAAAGACCGAGGGAGAAATCGGACAATATGAGCTAAGCGGAGGACTGTATGCCGTAGGACGGTTTGAAATCGGCATGGAAGAATTTCCCGATGCCTGGCATGCGATGTTCGATCTGCTGGCAGAACACGGCTGCCAATGCACGAACGGACATCATTACGAAATCTATCAAAACAACCGGGACGAACACCCCGAAAAGAAATGGATCGTAGATATCTGTATCCCGGTAAAATACAATTAACCGGAAGAAGAAAGACTTCCCGCCGCGGTGTTCCTGTTTTCTTCCGTCATAAAAACGGAGGCAAGAAAATAAAACCGCAGCAATGACTTCTATCAGGCACAAAAAATCCCTTCGGGAAAAATACCGAAGGGATTTTATCATAAACCTTTATCGTGCCGGCAACGTGCCAGGACAAATTCTTCGAAAACAACCCGGCGGACTGTCCGCTCCCGGCAGTTATTTCACTGGGCAGACAGCCGAAACATTCCGAACATTTTCACTGTCGCAAAGCGACCACACCATTTTCCCCTCGGCATCCAGTTCGATCAACGAAGGCTGGTCTTTCACCCGGGAATGTCCCGCCCAGTTGCAAACCAGCAAATGATCTTTCACTGCGGCGATCTCTGCCACAAACTGCAAAGCCACTCCATCTATATCGTTCTGTTTCACCTTCCTCAACAAATCGCCTGTCTTACGATCCACTTCCAGAAACGAATGAGCGTCCCCGCAAGAGATCAGTAAATTACCATTTTTCAATTCCAGCACGGAAAACGTATTCCCTTCGGCATTATACGACTGCAATAATTTCCCGTCGGCATCCAGTTCCACCACCATGTGGCGCGACATCAACGGCACCAAGTAAGTACCTTCCCGACTTTTCCGAAGCTGACGGAATTGCCCGTGCAGACTATTGATCCGGGTATCGTAAGTAATCTCTTTACGAACTTTCCCCTTTTTATCCAATTCAACGATACGGGCAGGCTTCCCGGTGATCCCCAGCAGGTAACCGCCGTCGGGCAGTACCGATGCCGTATGCAATTCGCCTTCTCCCGCCACCGGATAATCCCATACCGTTTGACCGTCTTTGGTGATTAATTTCGCCCCTTTGCGGTAAGCATACAAAATTTGCCCTTTCTTCGTATAAGCCACACAATTACACTCATCGCCCGGATTCAGCCGATGACTCCACTCTACCTGCTTGCTTTTTTTATCCAGCAATACGATTTTATTCCAGCCGGAACCTCCCAATAATAATTTCTTTTGCGCCGGGGCACATAAACTGCCACACAACAACAACACGAATAATACTTGTATTTTCATTTTATCAACCGTTAAAATAGTTTATCTTTCATTTCCCCCTGCCTCCAGCTTCCAATCGTCTGTCCGGAAAGGAGCTACCGGCAAACCGTTGTCGCCGAACAGATTGCCGATCGCCGCATTGTGAAAACCAAACCGGACGGCCACCGGACGCTTCACTTCTTTGGCAGATAGCACGACCTTACCGGATTCCACCGTTGCCTTCGCCGGATAGAATTTCCGGTCTTCCCCCGCAATCTCAAAGCCCACACATTCCGGTCCCTCTACCACCAAAGGATCGACCGCTCCCGAAAATTCCACTTCAACCTGATTCTTCTTCACGGTCATACTCCGATAACGGGGTGAGTAAGGATTTCCTGCTTTACCGTAAATCTCGGTAGCTGCAAGCATTGCAAGACGTTGCCCTACCTCCTTCTTTGACTGAGGATGAATATTATTTACATCGTCCACCAAATCGGTGATCACCACCATTCCGGTCTTAGACAAGGCCAACGTTTTGTCCTGCTGCTCCCGGATCAAGGTCGTTCCCCAGGGCACCGGACAACGGGCATAAGGAGCCAGTTGCACATAATAGAAAGGAAATTCCTGCCGGAAAGCCTTCCTCCACCCTTCGATCAGGGCGGTGAACAACTCTGAATATCCGGCAGCGTTCGACACATTCGATTCGCCCTGATACCAGATTGTTCCTGTAATATTATACTTCCGCAAAGGATAAATCATAGCATTGTAAGCCTGGCTCTTCCGCACCACCCACGATCCTTTCCGTAACCTCAACGAATCCAATCGGGCATTTTGCCACAAAAATTCCGGCATCCAAATCTCGATCGGAGTTCCTCCCCAATTGGAATTGATAAGCCCCACCGGAAAATGAAATTCAGACTGTAAAGTCTTTCCGAAAAAATAACCGATTGCGCTGAACCGCTTTAACGATGCTGCATCGCACACCACCCATTTCCCCGGTAAATGATCCTGCGGATTGGCCGATGCCCTTTTGTCCACATAAAAAAAGCGAATCCGGTCATTGTCACAATGCGGCAATTCCTCTCCGATCTGCTTCAAGCCGCGCATTCCGTTCCATTCCATATTCGACTGACCGGAACAAAGCCACACTTCTCCCGACAATACATCCCGGATAATCAACTCTTCCCATCCTGAACGGATCTTAATCTCATAAGGCCCGCCCGACGGCGGCGTTTTCAACACCGCTTCCCAATCGCCTACCTGATTCACCCACGCTCTCACCGTATCTCCGTCCCACGAATTAGTAATCGTTAAACCTGCATTAGGATTACCCCAACCCCATAAACGAAAATCGCTCTTCTGTTTTACCACCATGTGGTCGCCGATAATCGAAGGCACGGCAAGCTGTCCCACAGCCACTCCCGTCCAACCGATCATCCACAGTATAAAGAATATATGTTTTTTCATGGCGACGAATCTACAAATTATATTAGAAAAATTTAAGTATTCTTAGCGAATAAATAATTTCAGGTTGTCCATCACAAAAATGACAGAATCATTATTCGTTTTCTCGATACCGATCCAGGCATCCGGGTAACGGGTGGTTGAAAATTCTTTTTTCACCCGCCCCTTTCCTCTCTCGATCGGTTCGCGCAATAAAACCCGGGCCTCCGGCCGGTCACTTTCTTTGATTATCAATTCATAACTATTGTCCCGGTCGCATAAATAATCGAATTCGATTTCATATTTCTGCTCCGGGGACAAACGCAACAATCCCGGCACGGTACGATAAAGCAATCCTTTTTTCTGATTCCAGGTTTTCAGCGAAAAATGTCCGTCGATCACATCCGCCGTACGTCCGGGGTTAAATTCCGACAAGTCGGTATAAATGCTGCCTTTCACCGTATTTACAAAAGGTCCCCATCCGATATCCCTTAATTCGAAATCTTCCCATAAAACGCAATCGGCTTCTTTCGCCACAGGAGTGGTGCGATAGGCTTTCACGTCGTCCACCCATACGACGGTTCCGGCTGTACCTGCCTCCGACCGGATACCGATCCTCACATCGTCCGTCCCGGCAGGAACCTCAAACCACACTCTCAACCGCTGCCAGCCTGTCGCCCCATTTAACGCGGTATTATCCAAATAATTTTTTACGGTATGAACGGCCTTCCCTTTTTGCAAGGCTTCCACCTGCAATTCGGTTCTCCGGTCTGCTTTTCCGTCGATCAGAACCCGGGTAGAGACAAAATAGGCAGCTCCCGGCTGCAATGCCCCGATACGCTGGCTCACTCCGGCAACCTTCCCGGCTGCCAATTGCAACGAGGTCTGCCCGTTGCGGTCGCGTTCCACCCGCACGGCCCTTTTATCTCCGGTTTTCTCCCAGGACGATAAAGTGTAATCGTTAAATCCCGGATCTCCTATTTCTTGCCCGTCGCCCCACTTCATCACAGCAGGATCGATTTCCTGCACTTTCCGGGCATAAAACACATAAGGTGTTTCTTTCTCGAACGTATAATCCACCGCTCTGCCGTTTACCGGCACAGACCGTTCGAAAACACGTCCCCGGTCTGTCAGCTTATATACATACACTTTTTTAATTTTCTTCCATGAATCCGGCAACACCCAGTGTCCCGTCCCGCCTGTTTCGTCCCAGGCAAAGATACGTCCGGGTTGCTCCGTCAAAGGCTCCCAGGGAACAAAAACCTTTATCTCTTTAAAACTCTTCCTCTGTTCGTCCCATAAACCGCTAAAAAACGTACTATTTCCCCAAACACCCTTCACCCGGTTGCCCTGCCTTTCCATCTTCACTCCGCCGTCAAACACAGCCTCCTGCTCAGTCCACCGCATCAACCGGAAATGCTGCAAAAACTTGGTAGGCAAATTCCGGGTATATACTTCTTTTACAAAACGGGGCACGCTCGCCTCGCCTTCCCAGCCGTTTATGCCGTGGTGCTCCGCTCCCAGCAGCAATGGGTCGAGCCCGAATATATCCCGGCAATCGTTCCAGATAAAACGCGCCACTTTGCCTTTCAGCCGGGTACGCCCGTGCGACCAGGTGGAAACGCCGTCCATAGCGGCATCGAACTCGGTGTACATCCGTTGGCGATGAGTCACCAATTTTTCATTGATCTTAATCAAAGGCCATCCCCGGTCCTGATACGTATCTACATACAGGAAATCGATATTCGGAACGGAATCGAACATTTCATCCATCCGCTGAAAAAGCTTTCCGCTTTTCAGGTCTTTCTTCTTATCGATCAATATCGCCTGATCTCCCCACAACCACCCCAATTCTTTGGTCAGTATCGACGGATCGAAATACCGTGACTCCGGATAAGCCTCCGTGCAATTTATATGCAATCCCACTTTCAAGCCGATCTCTTCTCCATGATCGATCATATAATTCAAATCGCGGAATCCGCCGGCCTGCCGGTTAGGGTGGGCATAATCGGGAAAAGACGAATCATGCCCTCCGCCCTGAAATCCCTTTACCAGTAAATCCTGCGGCAAAAAATCCAGCAACAGGGCGCACTTCTTCATATTATCGAACATTCGCAAAAAAGGATTCTCCGCCAGATGCGAAGCATTAAAGCCGATTTGCGATGAAACGATCGTTTTCACCTCCTCCGAACGGAAAGGACGTTTCACCTCGGCCCGGTAAAGCAGGGCGGCATCTTGCCAATCGACAATTCCATCCCGGTTGCCGTCGTCTGCAATCACCACCTTAAACCACGGCATTTCGAGCGTTTCCGTGGCTAACTCCCGGTAAGTCCACACGGGACACCAGGCCTGACACACTTTATTCCCGGCTATCTGCTTCACCTGAAAAGCCACCCGCTCGCGTTCGTCGATCACATTACTCAAAATTCCGGCAGCGAGTTCTCCGTTTTCCAGAAACAGATAATTCGCCGTCCGGGCAGAACCGTCCGGCGAAGATTCCCGCAAGGTCTGATATACATCGGGGGCATCCTTCATCGGAATCATCCGGCACCAAATATAAGCGGGAGCTTTGTCGGTCATAGCAACGGTCAGTAACTGCTGACCGGGAAAAGCTAAAGTATAAAGTTTATCCTGTCCCTCTTTTATCCGGTTTACCCGTCCTTCCAATACCTTCCCCCGGACAACCAGCTCCACACTGAACGATAGTTCAATTTTATCGAACGTAAAATCATACACTACCCGGTTTTCGCCTTCTTTTCGAAAAACGATCCGGGCAGGCTGCGGCTTACCGTTTACCATCACCTGTCTTTCCGGGGACATTGCTCCCCGGAACAATTTTCCCCCTAAACGATATTCTATTGCGCGGGGAAAATCAGCATCCACGGTCACGGTCATTTCCTGTGAACCGATATTTTCTGTCCGAAATTCCCTGGCATTCTGTGCATATCCGGCCCAGTAACCGATTCCCGGATATATTCCGGCCAAAAGAATCCCTAATAAAATAATTTTCTTCATCTGTTTCGAGCTTGTAAAAAAGTTTCAATCCTGCTTTGCCTGTCCGGTATGAATTTTACGCCGTCCCTCCCCGGCGGATTTCCGGCACTAATCGATACCGAAAATAACCGCTTTCTTATCGGGGTCTGTCTCATCTCCCTGCGTTTCTTTTCCTCCCTCGTATAAACGGGCAGCCAAACCGTTCCACTTCTTATATAATTTCAAAGCTACGGTATAAGTATCCCCGACAGCCGTCGCGGGATAAGTCTCCGTTCCCTCACACCAGGTATATTCCCAGCGGGAGATCGTTTTATAAAAATCGTTCGCTTCATTGGAGGGCCGTCCGAACCGATGATGTATCTTTGGAGTTTCCACATAGCGTTCAGCCTGAGGTTTCTCTAATTCGTGACGCAGGAAATCGATATAGAGTTCCCAACGCTTATAATAAAAATTCCGGAATAAACCCGCCCATTGCCGGTTGGAATAATCGAACAACATCGCATTCTTATCATACGGCCCCCAAACGGTCACCAGCCAGCGGGCATTCTTTTCATACAATGCTTTTTCTTCTTCCGTATTTCCGCAATTACGGGCCTCCGCTATCCATTTTCCCAGCGTAAAACAAGCATCCGTAGCCAACAACTCGTCCATATCGAGAATCAACTCCAAAAAACGCTTTGCTTCCGCTTCAAAAACCTCGCGGTTACCGTCGCGATAAGCATCGGCCAGCTTCACCTGCATCAAGATCGACATATCCGCCAGGCATTGCCGCATCACATCCGTCAGGTCGTAACGGTAATTCGGCTGCCGGCGCAAACGGGCATCCGCCTGCAGCATATAATAAGGAGCTTTCCACAATTCAGGAAAACTGTAAGCCCCCTGCGAAGTCAGCCCGGAATTGGGCGACGCTCCTCTGATTTTTAAATGAGGACGGGCACAAATCGGGGATTCACCCACCAAAGTCACACCTCTTTTCTTACCATATACCGTAGCATACAACACCTTCCATGCTTCCTGCATCTTCGGGTCGTTCATCCCGTAACGCGCCGTAGCATAATCCTGCAACCATTCCCCGACATCCGGCTTACGCGAATGCCAGGCCATCTCGGCAGCCAATTCATACACTACCGGGTTTGTCTCCGTAGCTTCCGGGAAAAGCCCGAATCCGATATAATTCTTCCAGGTGGAATCTTTCCCCTCTATACAAAGACGGCTTGCCAAAGCATCCAGATTGCCTCCCATCGCCACCGTTCCTCCAAAGTTATGAATCATCCCCCCATGCCAGGCACGCCCTTTAAAGCGGTCGAATTGTTTCGAGCGAGAAGAATTTAAATCGAAAACCAATAAACGGTCTTTAGGAATCGCAAAAGCGATATCCGGGCGGAACGACCAGCTTTGCATCACGATTACCGCCTCTTTATCCACCCGGTATGCAACATCGAACAGAGCTTTCCCCACTTCCTCCAGATAACCTTTATAAGTTTTCGGAGGCTGGCCTTCGTGAAAAGGATCGGCTGCATACAAATGGTTTGTTCCGAACAATTTCTTCTGCTCCTGTAAAAAGACTTTTCCGATCTTGCCGAACAAGGGATCCAACGGATCCAACTGAGCCGTACCGGGCGGGAAATAACGCAACCAAAACGGCTTCACCGTAATATCGGCTTCCGGGAATTTTTCCTTCAGTTTCAAGGGAACATAACCCGTAAATCCTTGCAAAACAGGTTTCATTCCCAACTCCCGCTCCCGGGCTAAAATCTTTTTCCCCAATTCCACACTGCGCTCTATCCATTGCTTAGGCAACGGTCCTCCCCACTGTTCGATATTGGTCATCCATTGCCAGGCAAAAAAAGCAGGCCCTACCAAGAAACTGCGAATCTCTTCATCGGTCATCTTAAACTTTTTCAGGGTATTATACCACACGGCCTCTTGTCCTGTAATGGCCAAGGGCATCGTGATCCCGTGCAAAGCCATCCAGTCGATTTCTTTTTCCCAACGTTCCCAATCCCAAAAAGCAGCCGTATAACTAAAAGTACAATAATTCATATAAGAACGATCCCAATAAGGCGATTCCCGGCGGACTTTCTCTCTCACTTCCGGAAGAACATCGGGTAATTCCACTTCCAAACAATTCCAAGACACCTGCCGATGGCAAAAATATTTCAAATACCAATTCAAAGCGGAAGCCACGGCCACAGGACTATTTCCACTTAAAATCACTTTTCCTTCCCGGCTTTCTATCTCAAACACGTCCCTCCCTTCCGAAGCAGGAATCTCTTTTACATGAAATTCCGATGCACGTGATTTCACCACACGGCGGATTAAATTTTCAGACGCCGTTTCCCAACTTTTGGCAAACGTGTTTAAAGTTATTGCACAAAACAATAACCCCAAGGCAAACATTCTTCTCATAAATACACTTTATATAGATTTCTCACCCAATCGATTGCACAAATATATTAATTAGTACTGTGGAATTTGAAAATTTTTTTATTAAAATCATCTCAAAATATACAAGAATTATCTCAAAATACTATCGTATATGTACTAAAATTCAAAACTTAGCAAAATATTAACATTTACATAAACAATTGATTATCATATATATTAACACTAATACGTAGTTATTTTTAGTCTATATCTCAAAAAATAACTTAAAATTCTTTGAAATATCAATAATAAGCATTTATCTTTGAGCAACCGATTGTACAACTCTTGCGCAAGTGGTGGTTTATCAAAAGTATGCAATCGTTTGTTAAGTCAAAAAGACATTAAAAAGCTGATTATTAAATCATGCCTACTATTTTCTTCAGCAAAAAAAAACGTTCGTTTTTTATGGGGAGGGGAAAAAGAGGTATGAAAAAGATAGAAAAAAAGAAGAAAAAGGAGAGATAAAATTCCCCTCTTCTTCAAAAGCAAAAATTAATCGACTTATAATGACAGTATTAAAAAAACAATGAAAGAATAAAAATGAAGGTGGTGATTAAAGAATGTAATGTGATTCAATACACTTAAAATCTTATATTTTATTATCTAAGAAAACGAACGTTTTTAATGGATTAAATGAACTTTTCAACAAACATAATTATACGGGAAAACTAACGGGAATGGATGTTTAACATCTTAATTCTATCCTTTTTATGCAAATATCAAAATCAATAATTACACAAAACCACAAAAAACGGTGTCTATGAGAATTCTAACAAAAAAGATTTGGATTATGCTTTTAACTCTTCTCACATGCACGGCGTGCGAGAAAGAGATTGATAAGTATTATGACCGTCCCGATTTCCTAAAAGGGAATGCTTACGAGTTTATGGTAAGCAGAGGGAACTTCAAGCATTTTCTCCAGGCGGCAGAACTGGTGGGGTATGACAATATCCTTAACGGACGGGGTTTATGTACGGTAATGGCTCCTACGGATGAAGCCTTCGAGCAATGGTTGCAAAAACACAACTACAGTTCGCTGAGCGATGTGCCGATGGACGACCTGACGACCCTCGTCACTTCTTTGCTTGTACAGAACGCCTATGAGGAGGACTATATGCTGAGTTTCCACATGAACTCTGAAAATGGGAATAAAGGAGACGGACTGGCTTACAAGTTTAAAACTTATTGTACTCCTGCTCCCCGGGTGATGACCGATCCTCTGACCGGAAACCGGATCAATATGGGAAGCCGCCAAAGGTACTTATCGGTAGTTTCTACCCGTATGTTCCAGGCATTGAAATGTACGGACTATGCCAGTAACTACAAATTTTTCTTCCCCAACGTGAACTGGCAGGGTGAAGACGATAAATTGTATGTAGGCGAGGCTGCCGTAACGGAAGCCGCTATCCCGACCGACAACGGTTATGTTTACATTCTGGATAAAGTAGCAGAACCGTTGCGCACCATTTATCAGGCTATCGAGCAGCCGGCTAAAAACGATTTTTCCGACTTCTTAAAGTTGTATGACCGTTTTGCAGAAACATCGGTAAAATCGACAACCGACGGCGATACGCTTTATCATTACAATCACTATCGTATGGCAAGCAAGAGTGGCGTACAGATCGGCGACCAGCTTCCGTGCCTGGCAAGCGAGTGGTCTTACCACGGAGAGTTGAACGGAGCACGTCCGTATTACGAATTGTATATGCGTTACACTTACAATTGCTTTGCTCCTACCAATGCTGCTCTTCAGGATTTCTATCAGCAGTATTTCACCGGTTTCAACAGCATCGACGATATTCCGCAGCTGACTCTGTACTATTTATTAAAAGCACATGTCAGGGAACAGCAGACCATTATGATGCCGGAAAACTTCGAAACGAACGGAGTAAAAGGTGAATACGGAGAAAAATGGGATCTTACCCGCAGCAATGTGATAAATCCCGAATTTTGTACCAACGGTCTGTTGTATGGTATCGACAAAGTATTCAAACCTACGATGTTCGACATCATCACCAAACCTTTATTCTCTACTCCGGATTTTGCAATTACCGCAAACATGTTCTTTAAATCCGGTGAATTTGTAACTCTGGTCGATCCGACTCCGGACCGGTTCACCCTGTTCATCCAGGCCGATACCACTCTGGTGAATCAATATAATATGAACATCGATTACGGTACCGACTATTTTAACGATTCTAACGAAAAAGTAAAGCTCGACAATACCGTGCTTGACGCAACAACTATGCAAACCATGGTTGAATCGCATATCGTAAACGGTGCTGCAATCCGGAATTTCAATACCCGTGCTTTCTACGGAATGAAGAATCCTTTCACCTATGTATATACCGAAGGAGGAGAAATTCACGGAGAAAACGGAGCTGCATTGGAAATCCTGCAAAGCTGGGAAACAACGAACGGCCCGACCTATCAGATCAGCGGAATGTTCCAGAAAAACGACGTGAATTCGATCGACATGTTGAAAAACAACTACAAAGATTTTTACGATCTGCTGAAAACAGCCGGTGTTATCGTTACGCAAAATAAGATCGATCAATTCGCCGACATCTCCGAGGGAGAAAGAGCGATAATTTTTGCTCCGGCAAATGGCGTTTTGAACAAAACACAATTATCCGCCCTGCCGAAAGAAGAATTGGCTCAATATCTGAAATATTTCATTGTACCGTTGAATGCCAATGTAATGAGCGACTATATCCTCCCCAACTATGGTAATGAAATGAAGGTGAAAACCCTGAGAACAAACGAAGAATTGACCACTCCTTACCAAAAGGTGTATTCGGAATTAGACGTCCGGTTCTCTGGTAACAGCTTAAGCCTGATAAACGAAGCAGGCACTCAGAACATTCTGACCAACGGGGATGTGCCCTTCTTTGCAACAGACGGACTGATCTATTGCATTACGGATGTAATTCAACCCAAATAACAATATAAATATCTGAATATGAAGATAATGTATTTTAAAATATTACTTCTTTGTCTAACACTGCTACCTTTGGGAGCCAGTGCGCAAAATGTTTTGCGAGGAGTAGTAAAGGACAATACAGGCTCACTAATCGGAGCAACCGTATGTATTGTAAATAACGACGGGCGTGTGCTTAGTGGTGTTGTGACTAATGAGAACGGTGAATATAGCCTTCCTGTTCCCGATGTAAAAGACATCAAAATTGAATTTTCATTTGTAGGTTATAACTCACAGCGGGTTGCCTACAAACAGCAAAAAGTTTTGAATATCACCCTTCAGGAAACTGCTACGGCATTGGACGAAGTTGTCGTTTCAGCCAAAGCAGTAGAACGAAACAATATGGGAGTTGCCACCAAAGACCTCGGTATCGCCCAGCAAAAAATCGATCTGGAAGAATACCAGGACATGCCGGTAACTTCCGTTGAAGATATGTTGCAGGGTAAATTAGCGAACGTAGATATCGTTTCCGCATCGGGAGACCCGGGTTCCCGGAGTTCTATCCGTATCCGTGGTACGAGTTCTTTGAACGCCAGTAACGAACCTTTGATCGTTATCGACGACATTCCCTACGAAACCGAAATCAACGAGGACTTCCAATTTGAATCGGCTACGGACGAAGACCTGGGAGCCCTGGTGAACATCGCCCCCAGCGACATCGCTTCCATCACGGTATTGAAAGATGCTGCCGCTACCGCAATCTGGGGTTCCAGAGCTGCCGGCGGTGTGCTGTTGATCACAACCAAAAAGGGAACCAAAGGAAAACCCCGGTTTTCTATTACCCAAAAATTCAACTTCAAGAAAGAACCGAAAGGTGTTCCGATGCTGAATGCAGAACAATATGTAACTTTAATGCAGGACGGAATCTGGAACATGGTTCGTGACAATAACTTCAGCCACGCGGGAGACTATTCGCAATATCTGGATAAATATCCGGATATCCGGTTCGATCCCACCTATCAATGGTATAATGAATTCAATCAAAATACCGATTGGCTGGATTTAGTGACTAAAAATGCATTCACCAGCGAAACCAACTTCTCGATGTCGGGAGGTGGTGACCGTGCTACTTATCGCTTCTCGGCAGGTTATCTGTCGGAGGGAGGTACTACTATCGGTACGGGACTGAAACGTGTAACCACCCGTTTGAATGTGGATTACAATTTCTCTCAAAAACTGAGGGTATCGGCTGCATTCTCCTATGCTGAAAGTAATAAAGATGCCAACTACCGGGACGATGTCAGAGCCCATGCCCGGAATAAAATGCCGAATATGAGCCCGTATGTGCTCGACGAAAACGGAAATATGACCGATGAATATTTCACCAACCCGATCACCGATCCTTGTATCCAGGGAACTTGGTCGAGCAACAGCCAATACAACCCGGTGGCTATGGCGAAAGAATCGATCAACAACACCATCAGCCGTAGCATGCGTGTATCGTTCAACCTGAGATATCAGATCCTGAGCAGCTTGCTTTTCACAGAAGACATCGCTTTCGACCTGGGTTCGACGAAAAACAAAAAATTCTTACCGAACTCGGCTATCGGGGTAAAATGGACGGATTCCGACTATAACAACGGTTCCGATAATATGTCGGATAATATCACGGTAACGACCAATACAAAATTGATCTTTACCAAAACATTCAACGAGTTGCACAAAGTGGTTTTCACCGGAATGGCACAAACCAGAGATTACAACTATGCCAGTTATTCGAGTGCAATGAGCGGTTTCGGTTCTTCCGAAGTTGCCGACCCGACAGCAGGCGGTAAGATCACGAGCCTGAATTCCGGAACATCCCAGAACCGTAGCGTAGGTTTCCTGGCGAACGGCCACTACAACTATGCAGACCGCTACATGATCACTGCCGGTGTTCGTTACGACGGAAACTCCAAAATGGGTAAAAATTCCCGTTGGGGTGCTTTCCCGAGCGTAAGTTTGGCATGGCGTCTCAGCAACGAACGGTTCCTGATTGAAAAAGAATGGATCGACGAAATCAAATTACGTGGTAGCTGGGGTAAAAGTGGTACTTCTCCTTCCGGTAACTACACCTATATCGGTAAATTCAGCAGCAACGGGAACTATATGGACATGAGTGCCATCAGACCCGAATCGATCCAGTTGAATAACCTGAAATGGGAAACCGTTACCCAGTTGAACGGAGGTTTGGACATCAATCTGTTCCAAGGGAAATTGGGTATCGTATTGGAATACTATAAAAAGACGACCGACGACCTGTTACAGACCAGTGTACCTATTCAAAGTACCTCCGGATTCTCTTCTATCGGTTATTTCAACTCCGGAAAAGTAGAAAACCGGGGCTGGGAAATCATGATCGACTTAAGAGACATCGTAAAAATCGGAGACTTTACTTTCGGTATTTCCAATTTGAACTTGTCGAGAAACCGGAACCGGGTATTGGAACTCCCGTCAAACATGAAGTTTGAAAGTTACACCTTCGGTAACGGTAACTATGCTCAGAACGTTGTGATCGGTAACCCGATCGGTTCTTTCTACGGTTACAAATACAATGGTGTATATCAGAACTACAACCAAACTTTGGCTCGCGATCCGCAAGGCAACGTGATTCAGAACATTTATGGCGAACAAGTGGTTACCACTATCAACAACCGGGAAGTGAAACCGGGTGATGCCAACTATGCCGATATCAACAACGACGGTATCATCGATAAATACGATATCGTTTATCTGGGTAACTCCATGCCGATCCTGACCGGAGGTGCTTCTCTGAATTTCCGGTGGAAAGGATTCCGGTTGAGAGGTTCGTTCCAAACCCGTATCGGCCAGAGCGTAATCAACAAAGCCCGTATGAATTCGGAAGCGATGTACAATGCCAACAACCAAAGTACCTCCGTATTGAAAAGATGGAGATACGAAGGCGACGACACCGACATCCCAAGAGCTTTGTATAACACCGGCTACAACTACCTCGGTTCCGACCGTTTCGTTGAAAAAGCTTCTTTCCTGCGTTTGAAAGACTTGTATCTGGGTTATACCCTGCCTAAAAAGACGGTCAAGAAATTAGGACTCCAAAACTTCACTTGCTATGTTACGGCATATGATGTATTCACCTGGACCAATTACAAAGGACAAGACCCGGAAGTAAGCATCGGTGGTTCTAAAGGTATTTACCAGTTAGCGACCGACAACAGCTATACCCCGCGTCCTTTCAGAATAGCATTAGGTTTGACTATCGATTTTTAAATTCAACAGGTTATGAAAAAAACAATCAGAAATATTATACTATATTCGGCAACATTGCTTATGCTATATGTTCCGACAGGCTGTAACTCCTGGCTGGACCTGTTGCCTACCAACGACCAGACGACCGACCGTTACTGGGAATCGAAAGAAGAAGTAGAGGCCGTTCTTGCCTCTGCCTACAAACAACTTCGTGCCGATGCCTGCCAGGAAAGGTATGTGCTCTGGGGCGAATTGAGAGGCGACGGTATTGCTTTGACCAGTGCTACCAGTAATGCAGCCAAGATCAAGAACCTCGACATTCTGACAACCAACACCATTTGCCAATGGAGTGCTTTTTATACGGCCATCGGCTATGCAAACTCTGTTCTGAAATACGGACCTACCGTATTGGAGAAAGACCCGACTTTCACTCAGGAGTTGATGAACTCTTATGCAGCGGAAGCGATATTCGTTCGTTCACTTTGCTATTTCTACCTGGTACGTACGTTCAACAATGTACCCCTGGTTACCGAACCTTATGTGGACGACTCTCAGGAATACGCTATCGCTTCTTCCTCTGAAGCAGATATACTTGCACGCCTTGTGAGCGATCTTGAAAACAACCTGAGCAAGTGTAAAACAGGATATGAATCGGATCAATCCAATCCCTGGCAAAACAAAGGGCGGGCAACCCGCTGGGCTTATCACGCCTTGTTAGCCGATATCTATTTATGGCAAGGAAACTACGACAAATGTATCCACCATTGCGACGAATTGGAACTTTCCAGAAAGTTCAGGCTGATGGCAAAAGAAGATTGGTTTAAGAATTTTTATCCGGGCAATACCGATGAAAGTATCTTCGAACTTCAATGGAGCAATTCAGTGGATAACAGCAGTAGTAAATTTTATAGCTGGTATATGAACGGAAAAGATGCTTCTCCGCTCTCGACCTATATCATTTCCGACAAAAGTAAAGAACTATTCACCGAAACCTTAGAAAAGGATATTCGGGGCGACAACGGTTCTTATATGGATGTAACCGGAAAAGTATGGAAATTCGGAGGAACCGATTATCAAAACATAGGAGGAAGCATCCGTACTTATCAGGATAACAACTGGATATTCTACCGCTACGCCGATATCCGCCTGATGAAGGCAGAAGCTTTGGTTATGAAAGGCGACCTCGAAGGAGCGAAAGACATCGTTCAGGATGAAATCCGGACAAGAGCCGGATATACTTCCCAGATCGATTTGCCGGCAACCGAATACGACGGCCTGATGATGGTAATGAATGAACGCCAGCGGGAATTCATCGGCGAAGGAAAACGCTGGTTCGACATTCTCCGGGTAGCAAAACGGAACAACTTCCAATACAAACAATATTTATTGGATGTACTGCTGGAAAGCGTATCGGCAAAAGATTACGCCGTATGGGCTTCTAAATTATCGGATGTGAACAGCTACTACCTGCCGATTTATAAAACGGAAATAGACAATGGTAAGGGTATTCTGGAACAGAATCCATATTATAAAGACCTTGATTAAAGTAAATATTAAAATTCAATATATGAAAAAGATACTTCTATTATCAGGCCTACTGCTCCTATCCCTTTGGATGGCGAGCTGTAAAGACTCGTTGGAAGATACTACTTTTGCCACGGCAGAGGAAAAGCCTGTGGGGATTTTCCTGGAAGGACAACCGGAATATTCCGAATGGGTGAAATTATTGAAAAGAACCAACCTCTTCAATGCGCTGAATATAAGCAAAACCAAATTTACCTGCTTTGTCGCAGATAATGACGCTGTACAAAAATACTTACAGGAAAAAGGGTATGCGACCATCGACGACATTCCTTTGACAGATGCGATCTACCTGATGCGTTATCACATCATTCCGGGAAATGCCTATACTCACTCCTCGTTTTCGGGACAGATCCTCGATACGACGGCTTCCGGCGACTACCTGACGGTGAAATACCGGGAAGGCGGTATCAACGCCATGTATGTAAACGATGTTTCTTTGATTATCCGCAGAGACATTGAAGCCATCAACGGCTATCTGCATAAAATCGATAAGCTGCTGGATCCGATTACCGAATCGGTATGGGACCTGATCAGCCAGCAAAATAATTACTCGATTTTTCAGGAAGCCATGAAATATTGCCAATTGGAAGAATGGCTGAAAGCCCGGAATAAAACCGTAAATGAAAAGTCCGTACGGGATTACAAAACGGTCTTTGTCGTATCGGACGAAACTTTCCAGGCAGAAGGAATTAATTCTCTGGAAGACTTAAAAAATCGCTTCCCGAGCCAACCGGGAACCAGTCCGGATTCCGTGCTTCGGCAATTCATGCTGTATCACGTGATCAACTCGTATGCCGACTTCGGCCAGTTGTCCGAATTCGATAAAGACGCCACGGAAAAAACGAAAAATTACGTCACGATGGCTACAGACCAGGTGCTCTCGGTAGAGGACCTAAATAAAAAACTCGTTATCAACCGGTATGCCGACAGTGTTTTGTTCGTACCGGACAGATACGACCAGCAGGCAAACAACGGTTATCTGCATGAGGTCGATAAGATTATGCCGGTAGCTACCCCACGTCCTGCTAAATTTATCTGGGAATTCACCGACATCGAGGATTGCCGTATTCTGAATGAATATAGAAACGCCTCTCTTGCCGACCAAACAACATATCCGATAGATCGTGCAAATGCAACGGAAATCGAATGGTTTACTGTCCCCGATAACGACAATGCCGTAAAATACAATATCAGGAAGAGCTGGACAAACAGCGACCTGTTATGGGTAAGTTTGGGCAATGTAGGCTGGGTTAAAATAAAAACTCCGGTTATTGTGAAAGGAACTTATAAAATTACGATCCGGAAATTCAGATGGGGAACCCGCGGAAAAGCCCAGGTGTACATCGACGATGAAAAGCTCGGTAAAGTTTTAGATTTCTCCGGTAGTGGAGACGCAGAATACACGGTATTAGGAACCAAAACATTCCCGGAAAACGGACGGCACTGGGTAAAACTGGTTTCTCTGAAAGCCGGTGACACGGAAGTGGATCAATTAACTTTTGAACCTGTAAACTAAGTAAGTTATGAAAAAAATAATATCAAGATTATTTGTCCTATTGCTCCTGTTCACCGGATGCCAGGATGACTGGAGTGATTATTATAAGGATTCGGCAGGCGATGAAACGGATGCTTCATCTGCAACGGAGAATCTGCTGGAGCAACTGAAAAACATTCCCGAATACTCGGAATTCGTGAAGTTACTGGAAGAAACCAAAGTTTCGGAAGAACTTACCCGTAATCAGGTGCTTACCGTATGGGCTCCGACCAATGCAACCATGCCGGCGGAAATTGCCACGATGAGTGACGAGGATAAAACGATCCTATGTAAAAATCACATTAACTATGTGGCTTTATACAACACGAAACTGACCGACAACAAAGTGATTAAAACTTTGGCTGGGAAGAACTTGATCGTAAAGGAAAACGGAACGGATCGTTTCTCTTTCGACGGTCAGGAAGTGACCAAGTTGAACCAGAAATGTACGAACGGAGTAATCCACGAAATTTCCGGCTGGCTAATGCCGCGTAAGAATATTTTCGAATACATCCTGTCGGCAGGACCGGAATACTCGATCATCCGCGACTCTTTACTGGCACGCTGCGACACGGTGTTTAAACCGGGCTTGAGCTTCCCGTTGGGAGTTGATGAATTGGGTAATACTATCTATGACTCTGTATTCGTGATTGAAAATTCATTACTGGAATACAAAAGCGATATCCGCTCGGAAGACGAGGATTTCACCATGTTTTTACCGACAGACCAAAGTATCCATGACATGTATGAAGAAATGGAGGATTATTTTACAAGTAGCGGTTCATATATGACGAATAAAGATACTGTCAAATTCTTCGGTTGGTTATTACGTTCTATTATCCACCAGGGTAAAATCGAAACCTACGCAGGATCGTTCACTTCTCCTTACGGATATGAATGGCGTACGGATAAACAGCTGGTTGCTTCCGGTTCATACCAAAGCTTCAGTAACGGTTATGTATATGAAGTATCGAAAATCCACATTCCGAAATTCATGTACCTGACCAGCATGAGATGCTATGCTACTTATCTTTCAGAATTACCGGAAGATAAAATCGACGATTATCTGACAATGGGAAATGTGACCAGTTATAATCTAAAACAAGCATATGACGGACACACCATCGTACAGGTATTAGGAAACAAGAGTGAACCGGCAGCCTGGTATGAATTCAAAACACTGACAAAAGACCTGGATGGTAATTTGATCGACGGAAAAATCAGTCCGGGACTTTATAAAATAAATGCATCTTATCGTACCTGGTTGTGTGGTAACGTACGTTTGTCCTTCAATGGTGAAGAAGCGATAACCTTTAACTGTAACCAAACCAAGTACAATTATCTACCGGGTGAGGTACTGAAGAGCTACGAAGTGAAGGAAGAGTGGGGATTCAATATGCTCCGGGTGAAACAGGAAGACGTAGGTCTGAAAGGACGTTTGATGCTGGAATATATTGAATTTATACCGACAGATGAAAATTATTAATCAGAAAAGATTAAGAATATGATAAATATTACGAAACATATATGCGCCGGCATTCTGCTGTTATTGCTGTCGTCGGCCCTATCGGCACAGGAACTGATTACCGTCAAGGGAAAGGTCTTCAGTGCAGACAAAAAACAGCCTATAGCCAATGCCCAGGTATCGTCTTTCGATGCCAAGGCAACGGCCTATACGGAAGAAGACGGTACGTTCACGATACAAGTGTATGACGGCAAGGCTACCCTGACGATAAAAGCAGACCAATATTTCGACAACGAAGTCGCTCTGCTGAACCGTACTCAGGTAAACATCTACCTGCTCCCGACCAACACGGTAATGTACTCCGGTACCTACCAATCTAATGAAGGACCGCGTAAGACGATCAATAACATCGGTACTGCGATTTCGATTAACAAAAAAGACATGAATCAGGGCTATTCTGCCACTGATGAAGGATTAATCGGTAAGATCAGCGGTTTGCGCGTGCAAAACAAAAGCGGAATGCCGGGTGAAGGTACAGTGGTAAACCTACGCGGAATACGTTCATTGGTGGCAGAAAATACCCCATTGATCGTAGTGGACGGTCTGCCCTATTTACCCGACCTGGAAAATTCGGCTGTAATCAACGGTTTTTCTAAAAACATCTTTGCTCCGACCAACTTGAAAGATATTGAAAGTATCACCTTGCTAAAAGGCACCGAAGCAGCAGCTTTCGGTTCGCTGGGAAGTAACGGAGTACTTTTGATTGAAACGGAAAAAGCAACCGACCTGGAAACGAAAGTTCAGTTCCAGACCGTAGAAGGCGTAGGATTTATGAACAAAAGAATCCCGTTAATGGAAGCGGAAGCTTTCAAAAACTACATCGCAGATGTTGGAGAGACCAAATATTCGGACTTAAATCAATTGATGGAAGAATTTCCGTTCCTGAAAGATGATCCGGATGACAATTACAAATACAAATACGACAACAACACCGATTGGCAGGACGAAATTTATACCACTGCCGTAAGTTCGGAGAACATCCTGAAAATAAAAGGTGGTGACGCCGTTGCCAACTATGCCTTATCCGTTGGTTATTTATTGAACAAAGGTGTGGTAGAGAATACCAAACAGCAAAAATATTACACCCGTTTGAACTCGGACATCAACATTACCAAACGGTTGAAAATGTTTGCTACCGTAGGATTCAATTACAGTACCCACGACCTGATGGAACAAGGAATGGTAAAAGAAACCAATCCTATTCTGACAGCTTTGTATAAATCGCCGTTACTTAGCGTTTACGAACAAAACCGCTTTAAAGAAAATCTGCCGAACTACAATCCGGTTCAGCAATTCGGGATCAGTAATCCCAAAGCTGTGGTTTCCGATATAAACGCCAAAAGTAAAGCCTATGACGTAATCGTAAGTCTCGGATTGAATTATCAGTTTAACCCTTACCTGAACTTCCAGGCACAGGGCGGTATGTACTACAACTATACCAAAGAAGATATGTTCATTCCGGGTAAAAGCTCCAAAGCCATTGCACCGTTGTTAAACGGATTGGCAGACAACACGGTAAGAAGCGGTACGGGTGAAGGCATGAACTATTATATCAAAGGTAGTGCCCAGTATAGCCGGATGTTCAACAACAAACACGATATATCGGCAAGCATCGGTTATCAACTGTTGTCTTCCAGACGGGAGCTCGACTGCGGTAGCGGTATCAACACGGCTTCGGACTTCTACCAGAGCCTGGGAAATGTAACGACTGCCTACAAACGGGATATCACGGGTTACATCGACAAATGGAACTGGATGAACGCTTACCTGATCGCTAATTACGGTTTCAACAACCAATATTACATCGGAGCTTCTGCTACGATAGATGCCTCTTCATCTTACGGAACGAATAGTGGACGTGCTTTTGTGATGCCTACGGTGAACGCTGCCTGGAAAGTGAAAAACGCTCCGTTCTTACGCGACAACGAGCTGATCAGCAATCTGGTGATCCGTGGAGAATACGGAATGAACGGAAACAGCCGTTATTCATCTAAATACAGCCGTTATTACTACACCAGTGCTGCCCTGCGTGACGTTGCCGGAATGGTTCGGGCAGGACTTCCGAACTTACAACTGAAACCGGAAAAAAATATCACAGCTACCGTAGGGGCAGACCTGTCGCTGGTTGGTAATCTGGTTGATTTGGGAGTGAGCTTCTACGAAGAACGTACAAAAGACATGTTACTAGATAAGAGAATGCCTGCCGTGTACGGATATAGCACCATGTATGACAATGCAGGAGAAATAAAAACTCAGGGCGTTGAGGTTGATTTTGCAGTAAACTTATTCGCTAAAAAAGCCGTTCGCTGGACGGTCGGTGGTAACATCGCAACCTACCGCTCGGAAGTGGTTAGCTTAGGTGAAGCTAAAACCCGTATGGTCAAATTCTCCGATGGAACCCTGTTACGTTCAGAAGTTGGAAAAGCTCCGAACTTATTCTACGGCCACACGACCGAGAAAGTATTTGCATCCCGTGCCGAAGCAGAAGCCGCCGGTTTGGTATCGCAGGGAGGAAGAGCTTTCGCTGCCGGAGATATTAAATTTACCGACAGAGACAACAACCATGTGATCGACGATAAGGACATGACCGTCATCGGTAACCCGACTCCGGATTTCTATGGTGCATTCTATACCAATGTAGCTTATAAAGGTTTCAATTTGTATGCTAATTTCACCTATAGCTATGGTAACGACATCTACAATGCCGTACGCCGTGGTTCAGAATCGATGTCGGGTTGGGAAAACCAAACCCGTACGGCAGAACGCAGATGGACTTCCGACGGACAGATCACCGACATCCCAAGAGCGAATTTCGGAGATCCGATCGGTAATGCCCGCTTCTCTGACCGTTGGATTGAAGACGGTTCATACCTGAAATTGAAAGAAGTTACATTAAGCTATGAAACAAAACGCAAAGTATTCTTGTTCACTGGACTGAAAGCTTATGTTTCGGGAGAAAACCTGCTGACCTGGACAAAATACACCGGCCTTGATCCTGAATTTGCTTATTCTTACAGCCCTGAAATGGCTGGAATAGATTTAGGTAAAGTGCCTTTAGCAAGAACTGTAAAAGTCGGATTGGTACTGAATTTCTAACGAATCAGGCAAACAATTTAAAACTTGAATCTATGAATATCAAAAACATCATAAAAATTGGTTCATTATCTCTGGCACTGTTGGTTGGAGGTTGCGAAAACTTCTTTGAAGTGAAGCCGGGAGATATGTTGCTGGAAAAAGACAGCTATTCGAACCTGAACGAAGTGTATGCCAGCTTTCTGGGATTGAACACCACTCTCCAGCAAGCAGCGGAAAAATATGTGATCATGGCAGAATTACTGGGTGATAACATGGAGCCGACCGAAAACGCACCGACCGAATATTGGGAAGCCTGGAGATACCAGGCTACCAATGGCAACGATGCTGTTGATCCTACCATTTTTTATAATATCATCGTACAAAGCAACGACTTCCTGCGCCACGTCGTGGCATTCAACAAGGAATACCCGTCGGTGATCGAAGAAAATGTTTACAAAGGTATGATTTCTTCTGCCATGGCCAACCGGGCATGGGCATACATGACGATCGGAAAATTCTTTGGAGAAGCGCTCTATTTCGATATCGCTTTATCTTCGGATATCGATCTGAGTAAACAAAAAATGCTGAAATTCGATGAATTGGTGGATGAATTGATCTACTTCCTCAATACAGGAGTGGACGGAGTGAACGGATTTAACGAAGTGGACTGGACAAAAATCTTGAACAACACGGACTATTCGTGGAACCGTATGTCGATCAGCTCCGATGCTGTGGTTTCCGAACTCTATTTATGGGACGGGAATTACGTAGCAGCGGCGAAACACCTGGCTCTGACCTTAAACGGATTAGGGATCATCAAAAAGAACGCAGGCCCCAGCAATAAATTCAGCTTGAACGAAACTTATGCAAAAGGAAAATGGTCAACCATTTTCAGTGGAGCATTTACGACGATCACAGATGAAGCTTTCACGGCCGTGCCCTACGACTTCTCTAAGAATCAGACGAACAACCTGCAATATTGGTTCTCGAACGAAGGAGAAAATGTTTACTACTTCCGCCCTACCGATTCGTTAGTTTCCAAATATGAAAACACGATTCGTGCCGACGGAGGAAAAGGTGACACATACCGGGGTAGAAACGTTACTTACACGGAATCGGGTAAAGAAAAAGTGATCAGCCGTTACAGCCTGGGTAAAAACAGTTATAGCCATGACGCTACGATCTACATCTACCGGACTTCCGAACTGTTCTTGATGCTGACCGAGGCCCTGAACTCTCTGGGAGACATCGCAGCAGCAGACTCTCTGTTAAATGTCGGATTAGTATCGTCCTGGAACGGCTCTAAATTATTGCCTCCCTTCGATTCTCCGACCTTTACCGCTAATACCTACTGTCTGAGAAACTGTTTGGGAGTTCGCGGACGTGCGGGAGTTGCACCCAATTATCTGAGAGACTTTGTTGCCGAAGACGCTCCGCTGGAACGGAAACAAGCCGTATTAGACAGCCTGATCGCCGAAGAATCGGCATTGGAACAAGCCTTTGAAGGAAAAAGATGGTTTACATTGATGCGTATGGCGCGTAATAATAACCGTCCGGAAATGCTTGCTAATGAAATCGTGAAAAAATTCCCGGAAGGCGAAAGAGAAAGTTATCGTACTTTCCTGATGAATCCGGCCAATTGGTTTATCAAATATGACCAGTTACACGTAATTGAATAATTGTTTCATTCATTGTAAAAACAAGATTATGAATCGTATATACAAAAATATCGGAATGGCTCTTCTGCTGACGGCAGTAGCCTGCTCCACCGATAATGCTATTGAAGATCCGTTCATCGATGAGTCGGGCAAACCGGCTCAGGACGGTAGTGTGGCCAATAACCCATATTGGGGATGGGTAACTGAATTTCCGGGTTTCATTCCGGCAGATTTAGCCCGGGAAAATACGGAAATTACTCTCACCGCACAATCCCCGCTACAAGCACCGGCTACCGCTTTCGAACCGAAAAGCTGGCAAAGTGCCGGATATTATGCAGCACCGGGTGAATACGTAACTATTACTGTTCCCGCCGGAGTAAGCGGATTAAAATACCGGATCGGAGGTTTTACGGATATTATTCCGGAGACGGCAACTTCTTTCAAGCGTTATGCCAATATGGATATAGAAGGAGATTTAATGCCGGGAGAAAATAAAGTGATGAGCTATTTCGGAGGTCATCTTTACTTCTTCTATGAAACAAGCGGAAATGCCACCACCCTGCAACTCGCAGGTGTAGTGAAATCACCGGACTTCATTATGGGAGAAACCGATGCCGCCGCCTGGAAACAGGAAATAGCCACAACGATCATGCCCTGGGCGGAACTTCGTTCTCCGAAAGTGATACTGACTTTACCGGTCAGTATCCTTAAGGAAGTCAGTGATCCGGAAGCTCTTCTGAATTTCTACGACGACATGATTTCTATGGATTTCGACGGATTTTACAGTGTTACTACCACTCAGCCGTGGCGTCTGCGTACCGATGTACAGACCTCGACAGGCAGCGACGCCACCGGAGGATATCCGTCGGTGATCCTGAAAGGGGTCGATTCGGCAGCCGTACGTATCCCCGCTTTGCAGGATCCCAACATCTTGAAAGTATGCCAGAGTTTTGCTGCAACCTATCAGCAGGCAGACTTAGGGGGAGAATATTTCAAAAACGCACTTTTGAACCTGCCCTATCATCGTTTGTACCACCGGAACCAGACCTGGCCGGTAGCCAATCTCGAATTTGAAGGAGCGATCGGCAGTTTCGTGCAAAGCAGCGACCCTGCCAAAAGATTCTATGACCTGACCTCTGCACAGCAAGTCGGGATGTTTGTTCAGCTCGCGCAGCAATACGGTTGGAATGTATTCCCATATATCGCGAAACAGGTAAGGGAAAATGAAGCCCCCGCCCACGACCAGGACAAGAATGATGCTCTGGCTATGTACGCAACCGAATATGCCAATCAGAATTTAACCCCGTTCTTCGATGCGTGGGGCTTCACCTTATCGTCTTATGCGACGAACTATATGGAGCAATTCCCTGCCATTTCGACTCCATTCTGGAATTCGGCAGAACGGAAATTCGGAGATTTCGATACCCGCACGGCCGTTACGATGGCCAAAGGTGTACGTCCGACTTATACGGTTCTCGACCGTTCAAGCTGGAGTGTACAGGCAAAACGTATCGCAGGCGGTGTTGAAGAAGACAACGAACATGTGGAATCGGCAAAAATCGGAAAAGCCGCTCTTATGATCGACGGAGATGCAACCACCATCTGGCACTCTAAATGGTCGGGAGAAGGAGCCGAATATCCTCACGTTATCGATATCGATATGAAAACGCCTACTTCATTCAACTATCTGTATTATCAACACAGGAATACCCAGACACACAACAACAAATGTCGCCGTTTCCAGTTGTTGATCGAAAAGCCCGACGGAAAATTTGAAGCAGTAGATAACGATAAGATGTTCACTTTAGGAAAAACCACCGATATGCAATATATCTACCTGGATCAAACTTACGAAACAAGTAAATTGAAGCTAAGACTGGTTTCTCCGCATCCGTTAACAGGAGATCCGTACAGCGACGCAGAACGTCAATCCATTGCCGTGTCTATCGCAGAGTTCGGAGTAGGAATGTTGCAATAATCCTGTGCCTGTCAGAAAACAGGGAATATTCAATAAGTTTATTTAACACGAGAAGCTGCCCGGACATTGTTCGGGCAGTTTTATGTTAAAGACATCCGGCTCACATAAATTCACATTTATTATCATTCATCATGAAGAAACGAATTTTATCAAAAATACTCATTGGGCTACTCCTGATCGGCACTCTCCCATTGAATGTAACGGCGCAAACAGAGACAGCCCCGAAGGATCGCCAATATTGGGTCGATCTGCTCTACCGAATTTCGGCACCTATCCTGGAAAATATGAGTAAAGGAGAACTCAAAAAAAATATGGATGTAGAGCTGAGCCCGACCTGGCTGAAAGGGAGAAATACAGATGTTGTCTATATGGAGGCGTTCGGCCGCCTGATGGATGGGATCGCCCCGTGGCTTGCTTTGCCGGACGATAAAACGGAAGAAGGAAAATTACGCAAAAAAGTACGGGACTGGGCTTTAAAGAGCTATAAGAATGCCGTAGATCCGGAAAGTAAAGATTATCTATTATGGAAAGGTGAAAATCAGATCTTATGCGATGCCGCTTATTTGGCCAATAGCTTTATGCGTGCGCCGCAGGCCCTCTGGGAACCTCTCGACCAAGAAACCAAGCAACGCTATATCGAAAAATTCAAATCGTTACGCTCGATACGCCCGGCCTACAATAACTGGCTTCTTTTCAGAGGGATGGTTGAAACTTTTTTAATCTCGATCGGAGAAGACTACGACAGGTATGCCGTCGAAGTGGCTCTTCAAAAAATGAATGAATGGTACTTAGGCGATGGTTGGTATTCCGACGGGCCGGAATATTCTTTGGACTACTACAACGGCTATGTGATACATCCCATGTATGTAGAAATGCTGGAAGTCATCGAAAAAAAACGGATTCATTCGCCCATTAAGCTGGAATTGGCACTCCGCCGTATGCAACGCTACAATGTTTTACTGGAACGGCTTATATCCCCGGAAGCCGCTTATCCGGCAATGGGACGCTCGATGACCTATCGCATGGGAGCCTTCCAGACGCTGGCCCTTTCTGCCTGGAAATTCGAATTACCTCAAAAATTAAGCAACAGCCAAGTGAGAAGTGCGCTCACCGCAGTCATGAAACGGATGTTTGCCAACCCGGAAAACTTTACCCCCAAAGGATTTCTACAACTGGGCTTTGTGGGACATCAGCCCGGAATTGCCGATTATTACACCAATAACGGAAGCCTGTATATGACCTCTTTGGTATTTCTACCGTTAGGCCTGCCCGCAGAACATGCTTTCTGGACCGATCCGGCACAACCCTGGACTTCCCAAAAAGCCTGGGCCGGAGAATCATTTCCCAAAGATTATCACGAATCGATAAAAAAATAACCGGAAATATCGAATACAAGAATTAAATTTATCATCTTGCAAACGGTTTCTGCCCGGCATGCTTCCATGAATAAATTTAAATATATAACCGATCAATATCACTGTAAATATGAAACAGAAATCACTGTACTTATTTTTTATCCTTTTGCTTTTAGGCACACACGAAAATATGGCTGCGTCCAAAAATAAGGCAAAAGATAATTTTCTGAAAGACAATATCGCCTATGCGGCGAAACAGACCCAAAACATGTTAAACACGGTAGGAGAACCCACCGGGAAAAACTATCCGCGCACGACCAATTCAAAAGGACAGCTGGCAACCACTTCCATTTACGACTGGACTCCGGGCTTCTTTCCCGGCGTATTATGGTATCTGTACGAGCTGACCGGTGAGAACGATTGGAAAGAGCAGGCAGAAAAATGGACTTATCCTTTGAAACCCATCCAGACATTTACAGGAAACCACGATATCGGTTTTATGATGTATTGCAGTTATGGGGCAGCCGAACGCCTGGCTTCCAAACCGGAGTATAAAGATATCCTCGTACAAAGTGCCAAATCGCTCTGTACCCGTTATAATCCCATTACAAAAACCATCAAATCATGGAACTATCGGGAAGGCTGGGACGGATCGAAATGGTTTTATCCGGTAATTATCGACAATATGATGAATCTGGAATTACTGTTTTATGCTTCAAAAGTGACAGGAGACCCCACCTACCGCGACATTGCCATAAATCATGCCAATACCACATTGGCCAATCAATTCCGGGACGATTACAGTAGTTACCATGTAGTGGATTACGACCAAAAGACGGGAAAAGTCCTACATCGCCAGACCTGCCAGGGATACAGCGACAATTCCACCTGGGCACGCGGCCAGGCTTGGGCAATCTATGGCTATACGATGATGTACCGGGAAACCAAAGACCCGAAATATTTGAAAGCCGCAGAAAACTTCACCGCCTATTACCTGAAGCATTTACCCAAAGACCTGATACCTTACTGGGATTTTAATGCCGGAGAGCCGGGCTACACACCGCAGGGAAAATCGTACGCCTGCGTATATGAAGGTAAGCCCCGTGACGCATCGGCTACAGCCATCGTATGTTCCGCTTTATTCGAACTGGGAGAATTTACCGGAAAGAAAAAATACACCAACAAAGCCATTGCGATGTTGAAAAGCCTGGCATCGGAACATTACCGCGCACCGTTAGGCGCAAACGCCAATTTCTTAATCATGCATTGCACAGGGAGCCTGCCCCACAAATCAGAAATCGACGCACCTCTTACGTATGCCGATTACTACTTTCTGGAAGCTTTGACACGCTATAAAAAAACACTTAAGTGATCATCCGGCTAACCTCGTATATCGAAAACATGTTTAAGAGGTCTCCAAAAACAAATCTAAATAAAGGACGGGATTCGTAATGAATCCCGTTCTTCTTTATATTCCACGCCCCTTTCTTCCCGGAACATTAAAAAGACTGAATCGAATTTTCGCTTTCCGTATCCGGTCGTTTCTTTTATGATTTTACGGTTTTCAATAATTTCCGGGGAGACACAGTAACAGGTTTACTGATAAACTCTGGGACATTATAGGATTTACTCCGGGTATCCCTCAGCAATTCTCCGCTTTGCGGCAACAGGAAAGGTTTACACAATCGCCCGTCTTCCTGTACATAAGCAAACCACAAACGGGTAAACAACCCATCGATCCTCCGGCTTCCAAACATGACCCATTTCCCATTAGACGACCAGGAATGATAGCCGTCGGCATCGAAGCTATTGGCTAAATGAGGAATAAACTGCTTATTTTCCAAATCCCACATCACCAAATCGGATTCTTTATGCCATATCGGGAAACAACCGTAATCGAGAGTTGTCACCAATAAAAAACGGCCATCCGGAGAAATCCGGGGAAAAACGACACTTTTTCCGGGAATAGACAGTACCGTATCTATGGGCCCGGTAAAAGTCCCTTTTTCTGCATCGAATCCCACAGAACAAATCTGGTATTGTATTTTTTTATATTCTTCAGGCATAAGCACAGAATCGGTAGAACAAAAATACAGACGATCTCCCGAAGGCGACCAGGCCGGATAAGTCTCGAAAGCTTCAGACCTTGCCAATAAAGCGCTATCGGTCTGAATCCGCTTGTCTCTTATATCGTACAACACAATATCCGACGACTCGTCATATACCTCCACTTGCTTTTCAGGACGGGCATGAAAAAATTGTCTGGTCGAATTGGACGAAAAAGCAATGTAACGCCCCGAAGGATGCCAAGCAGGATAAACCAAAGGAACGGATTGTTCCCCCACTTTTCCGTTCACCAAACTACAGTCGTCCCCCTCCACCAATACTGTCCCTGTAATCGAACCACGCATATGAAACATAAACTGATCCGGTGAATGACGGTTAAAAGAATGGCAATTCATACAATTTTTTCCCGTCATCCGATTATCGAGAATCGTTTCCTCTTGAAAATTAGTTAGATTACGTTGATAGATTCCCATTCCTGCCCAACCTTCATAACCTGGAAAAATCAAACGATAAGCGATCCATTCATCTACAGGTTCAGGAGCGACCTGAAAATAAATCGGATTATATTCTTTCCACTCCTTACCCGAACGATAAGAAACCGACATTTTTACTTTCCCCGCCTTAGCAGCCTCGGCCATCATCTTCTTCCATTTTCGTAAAGGTAGTTCCACATATTGATTTCCCCGGTACGTTAAAAGCACTTCTTCCCCGACCCGGTAAATAACCTCGACCTCATCACATCCTTTCATGACCTCAAAATTCAACGGGGCAATATTAGCAGGAACAACACAATCGGAATAATCCGGGAAAACCGGAGCCTGAAGGCCATTAGGCTGCTTTTCGGTCACCTGCTGCCGGCAGGCCACCACTCCCAACAATAGCAATAAAATGAATATATTTTTCATATTTCCAAAATCCTATTTAAAATGTAAATAATACCAATAAGTATTTCCAAAATCCTTTTCAAGTGCCTGAGCAGCGATTTGTTTATCGTTTAAACTCTGATAACGGCTTATATAAACACGAAATCTGTCCTGTTCATTTCCCTTCACCTCATATTTTAAAAATACATCCGGATCTACATTGGAAAACCGAATACTCACCAAAGCTTCACGATAAAGCCGGGGTAAATTATTTAAAACTCCTTCGGGATAATACTTACAAAAATTCTCATAAAATGCCATGACATCTTTTTCCAGCAACAAACCGGTAAGTAAATAATCGCGGACAACCTCATCTTTCGGACGCAACTTAGCCAACTGATAAAGATCATAAAAAAGCCCATGGATACCGACAAAAACTGCTCCGCCAGCAGCGGCAAAATCAGCCGAACCAATGCCTGGCGGTTAAAAATCGGCTCCGACAGGGTGGATTCGGCGCTTTTTGTGTTGCTCATTCGTTCCCGATACTCCTTATTCGCTTTACGAAAAATTTACATGTTTATCATTATAAGACGAGAAAAGCAGAAAAGCAATATCTGTGCGAATTGAAACGATATTGTCCTTGCAAATGAGCAATTTCGTTTTCAAAAAGCAAAAAAAGAATGGATTTTGCACGGGTATCTGAAACGAAAAGCAACGATGAAAACAGCGCTTGAGCGAAATTTGTTCTGAAAGAAAAGGAAAAAGATAAAAACAAATATCGACTAATGGCAAAATCCAGCGTTAAACACCGGGCAATTTCAGTGCGGCAAGGAAACAATCTTGCAATACTGGCGCACAAAACCGGGATAACCCGCCCCGCCAGCACATACGCTTGTGTGTGGAAGAAAATACAGGGGGAGGCAGACCGCCATGAAACAGACCCACCGCCCGCCGCGCAGCATTTATCCTGCGCAGAACCGCCACATGCG
>UQTM01000029.1 GCA_900544025.1 uncultured Odoribacter sp. | reverse complement strand
TTTTATCCCGTATATCGGGCCCTTTGCTGATGACCGGAGTGTATTATTCTGCTGCCGGGACTATTACGCCTGCCGTCCTGTTTGTTTCGTTCCCGGTGGGATTGTTGGTCGCCAATATATTGTACACCCATTCTATTATGGATTACGAGCCGGATAAGAAGGTCGGGAAAATGACCCTGGCCGTTCTGCTCCGGGATAAGAAAAAGATGCTGGCCGCTCTGTTTTTTCTGTTGTTCTGTCCCTTTGCCGTCATTGCCTGGGGAATTGTCCGGGGAGAATTGTCTGCGTATTATTGGGCGGTCTTTTTAACTTTGCCGATGGCTTTTTCCTTGTTCCGGATGATGATTTGGTTTGTACGTGATCCCCAGCGGGTTTTCAGGCCCGAATTTTGGATGGGGCCTATGACGAACTGGGAAAATATTCAAAAGATAGGAATCGATTGGTTTATGATTCGCTGGTTGCTGGCGCGTAATCTGTTGTCGTTTTTTTGTTTGATCATAGTGGTAATAAGCCTCGTAACTTTATTTTGATACGTATGTTTCAATTTTTATATCTTTCTAAGTGGTTTTTTCAGGCGAAGTTTTTGGGAAAGAAACGTCCGTTGCAAACCGTGTTGTTTATTTCCGATAAATGTAATCTGGCGTGCCGGCATTGCACGGTGTATCGAAAAGAAAATCACCACATCAAGACCTATGAACAGGTTCGGGAAGAGCTGGAATATTCTTATCGTTTGGGTTCCCGCTTTGTGGATTTCGAAGGCGGGGAGCCTACGATCTGGCGGGACGGGGAACACGACCTGAATAGCCTGATCCGGTTGGCAAAGGAGATCGGGTTCTTTTCGACCACCATCACCACGAATGCCCAATTGCCTTTTGAAGGATGCGAAGCCGATTCCATTTGGGTGAGTCTGGACGGTGCGGGGCATTTTCACGATGATGTGCGTGGAAAAGGTACGTTCGGACGGCTTGTGGAAAATGTAAAGAATTGCCGGCATCCGAATGTGCATTTCAATATGGCGATCAATACGATTAATTGCGAGGGGACGGTGGATGTAATTGCTTATACCCGGAATAATCCTTTTGTGCGTTCGGTATCGTTGAATTTTCATACTCCCTTTCCGGGAAGCGAGGAGCTTTGTGTGGATCAGGCGAAACGGGAAGAGGTTATCGATGATATTATCATGATGAAGAAGAAGGGCTATCCGGTGATGAATTCGGTTTCGGGCTTGAAATTGATGAAGCATAACCGGTTTAAAAAGCAATGCTGGGTGACTAATTTTATCATGCCCGACGGCACCCGTTACGATGAGTGTCAGGGAAAAGCGGCAGGGGTATGCGATCGTTGCGGGTTTTGTATGGCGGGAGAGATGCACAGTGTTTTTAGCCTGAAACCCGATACGATTTGGGCGGGTTTGAAATTGAGAATGAAAAAAAGGGCTAAAGGAGAATTTTTACCTTTGCGGCATAGTTAAATCACGGAAAATTTCCTCCAGGTTCCTTTCCTCTGTCCGCAAGGCGATAATCGGGCTCCGGTGGTCGGCGGCGGCATGGAAAAGGGCGATGCGCGGGTCTTCCCCCGCTTGGCCGATCAATTGCCAGCTATCTGCTCCGGTCGGCGTGGCCGATTGCAGATTCAGGTTCGAATCCTGTAACCATTGTGTTTCGCTTCCGGGGGCAAAGGTTACTTCGATAACCATGGTATTCCCGGCGGTTCGGTGTAGCTCGCTCTTGAGCTTGTCGGCCACGATTTCTCCCTGGTTGATGATAATGATTCGGTTGCAGATGGCTTCTACTTCCTGCATGATATGGGTGGAGAGTAAAACGGTCTTATCTTTCCCGATACGGATAATCAAATGACGTATTTCTTCCAGCTGATTGGGATCGAGCCCTGTCATCGGTTCGTCCAGAATCAACACTTCCGGGTTGTGAACCAATGCCTGTGCCAGTCCGACACGTTGGCGGAACCCTTTGGATAATTCGCCTATTTTCTTCCTTCCTTCCGGTAGCAACCCGGTAAGTTCGACAATCTCTTTTACCCTTTTAACGGGGTTGTCCATCCGGTAAAGCCGGGCGATATGCAGAAGGTATTCGTTGATGAACATTTCCGGGTAAAGCGGATTGTGTTCCGGCAGATAACCGATACAGGCTTTTACCCGTAAGGGTTGTTTGCGGATGTCCATTCCGCACACCTGTACCTGTCCGGTGAAATCTTCCAGAAAACCGGTGATGATCTTCATGGTGGTCGATTTCCCTGCTCCGTTAGGGCCTAAAAAACCGCATACTTCTCCTTTGTTCAGCGTGAAACTGATATTGTCGAGCGCTTTTTGTTTTCCGTAATATTTGCTGATGTGATCTATCGTGACTGCCATAAAATACGGGCTTTAGTTATTTGAACCAGCTATTCACATCCTCGTAATTCAGGATATGGATGATGGTTTTTCCGTCGGCGGTGAAATTGTGATGCTTGCAAGCGAATAAATTATCGGTCATTTCCCTCATTTCATCGCAATTCAATACCGTATTATAATCGATAGCCGAAGCCTTTGCCAGAGCCAATGCTACCCGTTCTTTCATCTTTTCGCGTATGCTGCCTTCGGTGTTTTTGTAATGCTCTATCAGCTGAATGAGCACTTCTTTCGCATGGGAATAAGACAGGTCGGGGGGAGTGGCATAAATGGCAAAGCAATTTTTACCGAATACGCTTAATTCGAATCCCAAATATTCCAGATCGCTGTTCAGTTCCTGTACCAAAGCAAAATCGGCTGCCGAAAGTTCCAGAGGCTCGGGGAAAAGGCTTTTCTGTCCGGTTACTTTTTGGGTGAGCAACGAATTGCAATATTTTTCGAAAAGAATCCTTTCGTGCGCCCTTTTCTGATCGATCAGCATTAATCCGCTTTGTACGGGGGTAACGATGTAGCGTCCCTTTAGCTGGAAATGGCAAGCCGTGGCGGGTTGTAAAGGGGCTACTCCCTCAGACATTTCCGGGATTTCGGTTTGTAGGGTTTCTTCTTTTTCTTTCAACCCGTCGAACAGAATATCCCAGTTGGCCGGTACTTTTTCCGTGCGGTGAGTGGGTGCTGAAGGGTTGCTTTGCCGTTCGAAATCCGAATCCTCTTTACCGATTTTGCCGTTATTATAGTTGAAGGGATTATAATTGGGATTATAATTGACCCGTGGCACATACGTCGTTTCGGGAACAGGAGGCGGAGGAGTGTAATCGATGCTTCCTTCCGTGTCGAAATCCAGTGGCGGAGTGATGTTGAATTTTCCCAAAGCCTCTTTGGTGCTGGCCATCAGTATTTGGAAAAAATCGGTTTCGTCCTGAAATTTAATTTCTGTTTTGGTCGGATGAATATTAATATCGATCAGGGACGGATCGACTGAAAAATAGATGAAATACGAAGGGACTGCATCTGCACCGATCAGGCCGGAATAGGCTTCCATGATCGCTTTATGAAAAAAACTGTGTTTCATAAAACGGTTGTTCACAAAGAAATACTGTTCTCCATACGTTTTTTTCGCATGTTGCGGATGACAGATAAATCCTTTGATTTTGACCAATCCGGTTTCACAGTCTATATTGATCAGTTTGGCATTCATCCCCTTGCCGAAGACGTTCACGATCCGTTGGCGCAATCCGGAGACCGGAAGGTTGTACAGCTCGTTGCCGTTATTGCTCAGCGAAAAACCGATGTCCGGGTTTGTCAGCGCTACCCGGAGAAATTCATTGATTACATTTCGCAGTTCGGTGGTATCCGATTTCAGGAATTTCCGTCTTGCCGGAATATTATAGAACAAATTCTTTACGGAAATATTCGTTCCTGCCGGAGTGTTTATTGCTTCCTGTTTTTTGAGTTCCGAGGCTGCGATAAAGATACAAGAGCCCAGCTCGTCCTCTGCGCGGCGTGTTTTCAGCTCTACCTCTGCCACGGAGGCGATAGAAGGCAGGGCTTCTCCACGGAATCCCAGCGTGTTTATACTGAAGAGGTCTTGGGCCGATGAGATTTTCGAGGTGGCGTGGCGTTCGAAGGCCATGCGCGCATCCATCGGCGACATGCCTTTCCCGTCGTCGATCACCTGAATAACGGCTTTTCCTACATTTTTGAGTACGACTTGTATGTTTTTAGCTCCGGCGTCGATTGCGTTTTCCATCAATTCTTTTACAACCGATGCGGGGCGTTGCACTACTTCTCCCGCAGCGATCTGGTTGGCAACAGAATCCGGCAGTAATCGGATAATATCCATAAAACGATAACGTAAGAACGATATAAATTAAAGGTTATTTGAATGAGTGGCCACCGTATTAAAGTCCGAAAAATTTCATAATACCTTCGGGATTCTTTACAAATACATAGAATGCGGCCAGAAACAACAGGATTAAAATCATAAACAGCCGTATGGTATAAGCCGAATTGGCATTTCCTCTGGTAGCTTTTCTTTTTTCATACTCCTTTCGGAACTGTCCCCGGATATCGGGGATATGCTGATCGGAGTCTTCTTTCAGTCCTAATTCTGCCCGGATACGTCTTTTGCGGGCTTCCTGTTCTTCTTTCACCGGGTCCCAATACCGGGGTTTTAAGTTGAACTTTCTATACTCTGGTTTCTTGAATAAGAGAAACATAGTGATTTGTGTTTTTAATTATTGTTCTTTTTCGAGGATGAGAAGCCGAAATGCTTACGAACCCATTTGGGTACGATGAATGCCCCTATAAAGAGATAGGGATAATAGCTGATCAGCCTCCATAATATAGCCATTGCGATGGCGACGCTCACTCCCGGCAGAAATTCTCCCAAATATTCCTTAAAGACAAATTCTGCAAACCCGCTGCCTCCGGGGGTGGGGCTAATCAGCATCATAATCCACATCACCAATTGTCTTGCGAAAATAAGAAAATGTTCCGCTAAGGTGTAGCTGCCTGCCCAAAATGCCATTAAAATAGCGTTTACCACCCAATAGCGGGCAGTCCATGACATAAAAGTCGCTCCGAAGGTTTTCAGCCAAAAAGAAATAGGCATGTGTCGCAATTCGTATGAATTGCGGATAATGTCGGAACCGGCTTCGTTGGGCCTATGGCGCCATTTACGGAGAATCCGCCATTTAAAGAGCTTCATGAGCAAATATTTCAATCCTCTCGGATTTTTAAACAGTCCATAACTGAGAATGAGCAGATAGATCAATTTAAGGGAATAACCGCCCACGGCAAACCAGATCAGGCTCTTCGTAACCCCTTCGCTTACGCCCGGCATATTCCATAGAGCGGCCTGGCTTACACTAAGCAGGATGATCGGAAACATGATAATAAAATAGAGCTCGTCCAGGAAAGAGGTGGCCATAACCATAGCGGAGCTGCGTCCTACTTTAATCCCTTCTTTGTTTACAAAAAGAATGGCCAGGCTGGTCCCTCCGATAGCCGATGGCGTGACGGCGGAAGTAAATTCCCAAAGAAAAATAATACGGATCGATTTAATCCAATTCAGACGGTTACCGGAAAGCACTTTAATACGAATCACATACCCCAGGTCACGTACGAGCATGCACATAATCGCCACCAAAAGCCAGAGCACGGAAGTCCATGTAAAGGTGATTTGCTCGAATGCCTTTATGTCAAACTCTTTATACAACATATACGACACCACGGCCAGCCCGATAATGATAGGATAAACGATCTTATAGGGGCTGATCTTTTTGGTGAGGTTTTTCTCTGACTGTTCCATCGTCCGATAATTAATTTTCAGATACCTTATACCATCTTGCTCTTGTATGAGCATTTGAGTTCATAAAGTTAATGGAAAGTTTCCTGAATCGGGTAATTTTCGGCTTAAACTTTATCAACTTTACAAACTTTAAGGGGTGGATATTTGAGAATGAACGTGTTGTTGCATACCGGAATAGCGACGTCCGGGGGGGAATGGCGAAAGCCGGAAAATTTATAAAGAGAGAGTATTTACGTAAGCAAGTTCCCGGTTCGGGGTGATCTTATTTTTATTTCTTTCCCTTTTAAAAGTTGTTTTTTATCACAAATATACCGAGGAAGCCGCCATGATTTTTATAAATCGTATAAAACTCTTATGAAACATTTATACGTAAATCGGCTTAATTGGGGTGTGATTTTACGAAAATTAAAAAGCCTCCGATTTCTCGAAGGCTTTCATTGTCAATGTTTTTCGGGTGGAGCATATCGGGGTCGAACCGACGACCTCTTGCATGCCATGCAAGCGCTCTAGCCAACTGAGCTAATGCCCCGGAAAGTGCCGGAACAACCGTTTCCTGTTTGTTGAAAACCGGAAAACGATTTTGACAGCACAAATTTAGGATAAATCATCGAAAAAGCAAAAAAAAGCTGTTTTTTTCAAAAGGTGTTCCGGTTTATAGGGCGGGTTTTATGCGCATCTTGCTCATCACCGGATAATGGTCTGACAAGGTGACCTCTCCCCGGTTGTAACTTACCGTTTCTATACCGGGTGTGTGAAAAATGTAGTCGATACGGAAAGAAGGAAATTCCCCGATATAGGTGTTCCCCAGTCCGCGTCCTTTTTCGATGAAGCAATCCGAAAGGCCGCCTTTGATCGTTTTGTAGGTGTATGATAAAGGCGTGTCGTTAAAATCTCCGCACAGAACTACCGGGTAGGGCGAAGAGAGGATGTGCATGTGGATTTGTTCCGCCTGCTTGGCCCTGTTTTTATTGGCATCTACTATACGGCTGACAATGCTTCTTATTCCGCCTTTGATATCGTCGCTTTTTAATCCTTCGGTCATTTCTTTTATGAATTGGCGTTCTTCTTTTTCAAAACGATAGGATTCCAGATGTACGCTGTAAATGCGAACTGTGTCGTTTGCCAACGGAATGTCTATATAAATACAGGAACTGGTGTACTTTTTATCGAAGGGGATCGTTCCGTGCCGGATAATCGGTATCCGGGAAAATATCCCCATGTCTTTGTATAGGTAATGATAAGGGTAGGTGGATAGCTTTCTGATGATTTCCCTGTTTTTAAGAGTGGCACTGTTTATCGAAAATTCCTGTAAACAAATGATATCTCCTTCGAAACGATTCAGATAGTCGAATAGTTTTTGACGGGTGTCTTTTTGTTTCGACCAATTGTAAACGTCGAAATAACGGACGTTGTAAGAGAGCAACGAAAGATCGTGTTTCTTTTGCTCTTCATGGACACTTGCTGTGCCGTAATAAGTCATAAAAGTAGGGAAACCCAGTAAGATTACCACAAGAATGAAACCTGCCGTTTTTTTCCAGCGGGTAATCCAATACAGCAGCAATAAGAGGTTTGCGATTAAAAGGTAAGGGTAGGCAAGTCCCAGCAGAGAGGGCACGACAAAGCTGTTAGGGTCGATATACGATGAAGTATAGGCTCCCAGCAAACCCGCCATGGCGCAGATGCTTATGATCAGCACTACTTTGTCTAATATTTTTAGCATGTCAGACCTGTTTGTTTTTGCACGCTAACAGTGTTCCTCTGTTAATTTCTGCCCGACTTGAATAATATTTCTTTCTCTTCCCGGGTCAGGCTTTCGTAACCGGAACGCGATATTTTGTCTAATATCTGGTTGATCCGGTCGTCGTACTGTTTTTTGTATTCATTGTATTCCCGGTCGTTCATTTCCGATACGTTTTTCCTGTATTTCACTTTCAGCTTTTTGCGTTTGGAAAACAATTTCCCGAGGGTCTGTCCCAAAGCAGTGAAACCATAAGTGAGGTCTCTGTTTTTCCTTACTCCGAGAACGAATAGATAACCGAACAAAGCTCCCCCTAAATGGGCGATATGCCCTCCGGCATTTCCGGTGGGGATACTGACGATGTCGATGAATGCGGTAAAAATAGCCAAATAAATCAATTTTACAGGGCCGATCAGGAAAATATATACCTTGTGTTGGGGAAGATAGGTACAAACTGCGAATACGATAGCCATTACCGAAGCCGAAGCCCCGATTGCCCATGAGGACAGGCGGGTGAGCGAAAATGCCGGGAATATGTTATAAGCCAGTATATATAAGGCTGCTCCCGATAAGCCGCCTAACAGATAAACTCCGGTTAATTTCCGTTCGGAAAAATAGTTCAAAAAGAAACTGCCGAACCAGTATAGCCATAACATGTTGAACAACAGGTGGAGAAATTCGAATTGCGTGAACATGTAGGTAACCGGTGTCCACGGGCGGTAGAGTAAATATTCCGGATCTGCCGGAACTCCTATCCATTCCAGCAATACCGGATAAAAATGTTCTCCCTGTCCTGCTATCGCCATAACGACGTATGCTATTTTCAATAAGAGAAATACTCCGATATTGATATAGATCAGGCGAGACAAGGCCGAACCTTTCAGAAACGAATTTTTAATGCCGTTCCGGATATTTTCCGAATGGTTTCCCTGATATTCTCCGTAATACATTATGGATTTCTGCTATTTCTGAAATTAATAAAAGGTTTTCTTTTTACGATTCCAGTATTTTATAAGGACGAAACCGAACAACATGCCTCCCAGGTGTGCAAAGTGTGCCACATTGTCGCCGACACTGTTTTGGATACCCAGGAAAAATTCCAAAAGGCCGTAACCGATGACAAAATATTTAGCCTTGATCGGTACGGGAATAAACATGAGGTATAGTTCCGTATTGGGGAACAGCATTCCGAACGCCAGCAAGATGCCGAACACGGCTCCCGAAGCTCCGATCGTCGGTATATTGGTTTTTAGTTCGATAATTTGCCGGAACACCTTTTCCCCTTCCTGAACGTACTGGGTGGAATCGGGGTTATTCGTCCAGGCATCTACCAGTTCCCATACCCAGCCCGCGGTTTGCTGTCCTAATTGGCTTCTGATGAAATCGGCCAGTAAACCCGGTTCCGGGGTATTCCGGAAAGCTTCGAGCTGGTTTTGCAGGTTGTTGATTTCGAACCAGCCCACTGCGCTGTTGAGTGCTGCTGCTCCCAAGCCGCAGACAAAGTAATAAACCAGAAAACGATTCGAACCCCATACCGATTCCAGAATACGTCCGAACATGAAAAGAGCGAACATGTTGAAAAACAAATGGCTAATGCTGCCGTGCATAAACATGTGCGTTACATATTGCCATGGTTTCCAATAGACGGATTGCGGTAAATGTAGTCCTAATATATTCGCTGTGTCGAATCCCCAGCGTTTATCGATAAACATGGCCAGGAAATACATGACCACGTTTATAATAATTAGCATTTTAACGGCAGGTGTTATGCCGGCAAAAGGTCGGTAATTCTGCATTTTTATTCACTTTTAGATTCTGAACGCTGATCGTTTTTCGGTTGCTCTTTGCGGTCAGGGCGCTGATTGTTGCGACGGTTGTTATACCGTTGGTTTTTAGGGCGATTGTTGTTCCGGTTGTTCGGACGTTCGCCACCACCGTTATTTTCGTTCTTTGTTTCTTTTCCTTCCCTTTCGTTTTTTTCGTTCCGGGGGGCATTATTGTTACCGTTTTCCCGATTATTATTTTCCCGGCTATTCCCTTTTTCCCGGTTGTTCCGGTTTCTGGAATGGTGGCGTTTTTGTTTTTTCTCGTCGAAACGGTTCAGGCTTTCCTCGCCTACGCCGTCGGTGTATTTTATATCTACCGGAGCATCGGCCTGCTCTTCTACGGCTCTCGGCGGGATGATCCCTTTCCGGTTCATGGCGATAATTTCCTTGATTCGCTTGACTGGAATTTGTATGAATGCACCTTTTCCTTCCTTATCCGGGGTATAAGACATGGTGCGTCCGAAGATATCGGTTTTTTGATGATAGAGCATACCTTCTCCGGTATTCAGCGGAATGTTGGCCGAAGGAAAATCTTTTTGCGCATCGATATAGGCATCCACTTCGTAATTCAGGCAGCATTTCAGTTTACCGCATTGCCCTGCCAGCTTTTGAGGATTCAGCGAAATATCCTGATACCGGGCTGCCGAGGTGGACACTGAAATGAAATTAGTGATAAAGGTGGAGCAGCACAATTTCAATCCACAAGGCCCGATCCCTCCGATTCTGCCTGCTTCCTGCCGTGCTCCGATCTGTTTCATTTCGATACGGATGCGGAAAGTTTCCGCCAGCACTTTGATCAGGGTACGGAAATCCACCCGGTCGTCGGCTATATAATAGAATATAGCTTTGGTTTTGTCGCCCTGGTATTCCACATCCCCGATCTTCATGTTCAGTTTCAGGTCGGCTGCGATTTTCCGTGATTTGATCATGGTTTCGTGTTCGAGGGCGATTGCCTGCTGCCATTTTTCAATATCGTGGGGTTTCGCTTTGCGATACACTTTTTTCAGCGGGTTGCGTTCCAGATCGATCCGTTTTACCCGTATTTGTTCTTTCACCAGTTCGCCCGACAGGGAAACAACGCCGATGTCGTGTCCGAGAGCGGCTTCGACGGCTACAATATCACCTGCCTGAAGATTGAGCTGGGAAGGATTGCTAAAAAAGGCTTTCCGGGTGTTTTTGAATCGTACTTCTACGATTTCCGGGGCACAGTCTGTTTTAGGAAGATCGCTCAACCAGTCATATACGGCTAATTTTCCTGCCAACAGACGGTGGTCGATTACAGGTACAGGGCGCGGATGTTTGGTGTGAAGTTGTTGTATTTCTTCTTTTTCTTCTTCTTTATCGCCGGAAAATTCACCTGCTTTCAAGGTGGGGATATTTTCTTCGGAATCTTCGGAATCGGCTTCAAATACTTCTTCCGTGATCACCGTTTCGGAAATTTCTTCCTGAATTATAACCACTTGCTCTTCTTCGGTCGGCGGGTTATTCTCCTGCTCTGTTACAGGTTCGGGAATGGATTCCGGTTGTATCTGCCCGTTTTCTTCCGGGTTTTCTATATCGTTGATATAATCATTCGTTTCACTCATATATTTTGAATATTATTGCTTTTTATAATGTTTTTCTTTTTATATCCCCGCTTCTCAACATAGAGAAGGGTGATTTCGCCCTTGCTATCAGGGACGGATGTTTTGCATCACTTTGATGCACAGATCGGTAAAAATAATTTTTGCATTGCCGTTTCGGCTAATATCGCTATATGCCCGTTCGAATTCTTCACATAAGGGAATAACGTTTCCTTCGTGTACGTAAGGGGAGAACCGGGCGGAAAAATTTTTTTCGCGTTCGGTCATATAGTTCAGGCGGTCGATACCGAAGTTCTTGACGAAATTTTCCCGGATCATGCGAATGGCATGTTGCAGGAAATTTTTTTGCCTTTCACGTCCCAGGCTTGCGATTTCGCTCACCCATTCGTTTACGGGAAGCATTTTTCTTTCCCAGCATAGCCGCATAAGGCTGGCGAATTTTTCCTGGTTGTAAACCTGTTCTTCGGTTTCGTTCAGCAGGCGGAGAGCTTTATGCCAGCTTCCCGAAGCTACGTGCGCATATTCTTCTGCGCGCTCTGCCGTGATGCCGGCTTGCGCCGTCAGGTGATCCCTGATCTGATCTTTTTTTAGCGGCGGTATATTGATACGCTGTAAGCGCGATTGTATGGTGTTGATGATCTGTTCCGGATGTTCCGATACCATAAGGAATAAGGTTTTATCGAAAGGCTCTTCGATAATCTTCAGCAGTTTGTTGGAACATTCGGGATTCATCTTTTCCGGCAGCCACATGACCAATATTTTATAGTCGGATTCGAACGATTTGAGGTTGAGCTTCCGTAAAATATTAGCGCTTTCTTCGGTGTAGATAGCTGCCTGGGCGTTGTCTTCCACTCCCATTTCGGAATACCATTCCTCTAATCCGAAATAGGCCGTTTTATGAAGTAATTGCCGCCATTCGTTGATGTATTCGTCGCTGACCGGACTTTTGGCCTTGCGTACTACGGGAAACACAAAATGAACATCGGGGTGAATGTATTTCTGCATCTTCCGGCAGGAAGGACATTCCCCGCAAGCGTCGTCGTGTTTATTCCCGGTACAGAGTACGTATTGAGCGAATGCCAAAGCCAAAGCCATCGATCCGTAACCCGTATCTCCGGCAAATAGCTGGGCGTGACTGATCCGTCCCGATTTCAGGGAGGCGGTCAGCCTTTGCTTGATATCCTCATGTCCGATTACATCTTTGAATTGCATGGGCAATTTTAGATTTTGAGCATAGGGACTGAAAAGTCAATCCCTATGGATTTCACGGTGATAAACTTATTTTTCTTTCTCGTTTACTTCAATTCCCAGTTCTTCCAATTGCTCCGGTGCAATTTCCGAAGGAGAATCGATCATAACGTCACGCCCGGCATTATTTTTCGGGAACGCGATCGTATCGCGGATGCTGTCGAGTTCTGCGAACATCGATACCAGGCGGTCGAATCCGAAAGCGATGCCGCCATGAGGGGGAGCTCCGTATTTGAACGCGTTAAGCAGGAATCCGAATTGAGCTTCCGCCTGCTCTTGCGTAAAGCCCAGGCATTTGAACATACGTGCCTGCAATTTTGTGTCGTGAATACGGATGGAGCCGCCGCCGACTTCCACTCCGTTGATCACCATGTCGTAAGCATTGGCGCGTACAGCTCCCGGATTGCTTTCCATCATATCGATGTCTTCCAGATTCGGAGAGGTGAAGGGGTGGTGCATCGCATAGAAACGCTGCGTTTCTTCGTCCCATTCCAATAGAGGGAAATCAACCACCCAAAGCGGTTTGAATACATTTTTGGGACGTAAGCCGAGACGATTCCCCATTTCCAGACGGAGTTCGCACAGTTGAGGCAGGGTTTTGTTTTTCGGGCCCACTAAAATCAGGATCAGGTCGCCCGGTTGTGCTTTACAGGCAGTCGCCCATGTTTTCAGGTCGGCTTCGGAATAGAATTTATCGACAGAAGATTTTAAAGTTCCGTCGGTATTGTATTTCACATACACCAAACCTTTCGCTCCGATTTGCGGGCGTTTTACGAATTCCGTCAGTTCGTCCAGTTGTTTCCGGGTATATTCGGCACATTTCGGTGCACAGATCGCTCCGATGTATTCGGCCGAGTTGAATACGGCGAAATCTTTCCCCTTGGCCGTCTCCGTCAGGTCGGTGAATTTCATGCCGAAACGGATATCCGGTTTGTCCGATCCGTAATATTCCATTGCATCCGCCCAGGTTATACGGGGAAAATCGGGAATGTCTATACCCCGGATTTCTTTAAACAGATGTTTTGCCAGCCCTTCGAAGATGTGAAGGATGTCTTCGCGTTCCACGAACGACATCTCACAGTCGATCTGGGTAAATTCAGGTTGGCGGTCGGCACGCAGGTCTTCGTCCCGAAAGCATTTTACAATTTGGTAGTAACGGTCGAATCCCGCCACCATTAATAGTTGCTTGAAGGTTTGCGGACTTTGGGGAAGGGCATAGAATTGTCCCTGGTTCATACGCGAAGGCACCACAAAATCGCGTGCTCCTTCCGGCGTGCTTTTAATCAGTACCGGTGTTTCCACTTCGGTAAAATTCTGTGCGTCTAAATAGTTTCTTACCAGATGTGCCATTTGGTGGCGCAGTTCCAGATTTTTTCTGACAATGTTGCGGCGAAGGTCGAGGTAGCGGTATTTCATTCTAAGTTCGTCGCCTCCGTCGGTGTTGTCCTCGATGGTGAAAGGAGGAATTTCCGAATGGCTGAGGATGTTGATCTCATCTACAATGATTTCAATGTCACCTGTCGGTATTTTATTATTTTTACTGGCACGTTCCACTACTTTCCCTTTTATTTGGATCACAAATTCCCGTCCCAGTTCTGCAATTTTTTGTTTAACGGTTTCGGAAGCCGACTCTTCGGCGACTAATTGCGTAATTCCGTATCTGTCGCGCAGGTCGATAAAAGTCATTGCTCCGAGATTTCTGACTTTTTGTACCCATCCGCTCAGGCAAACGCTTTCGTTTACGTTTTCCAGCCGGAGTTGTCCGCAAGTATGAGTTCTATACATTATGTTTACTATTAAATTTTTGAAATCAATAACTTGGTTTTTACCAATTGGCGAAAATACTAAGAATTTATCAAATAATGGAAAATGAAGAATTGAAAATTATATATAAGTCCGCCGATCGTATAAAAAGAGATTATTGCAGTAAATGAATTACGGACGGAATGGGTGGTTTTTAAGAAGGCCGGAACTTATTTACCGAAAACAAATTTAGAAATTCTGTTGAAAGTCTTTTACTTTCCGTAATTCGATTTATCTTTGAATCCCTATTTTAAATGTAATGAATTATATCGATATTATAATCCTTTTGTTTTTGGTTTATGGTACAATCAGGGGCTTTTTCAAAGGATTGATTATAGAGGTTTTTACTTTGCTGGGATTGGTGTTAGGCGTTTTTCTGGCTGTGAGATATTCGATCTATGCGGAGAACATTTTGCGTGATTTCCTGAATGTGTCCGAGCCTTATTTACATCCGGTAGGATTGGCGGTGACTTTTCTGCTGGTGGTGATTGTGACTTATCTGCTGGGTAAGATGCTGACGAAGCTGGTGGATGTGATTGCCTTGGGGATGATGAATAAGTTGTTGGGTATGTTGTTCGGGCTGTTGAAATATTTCGTACTGATTTGTTTTGTCCTGATGATTACCGATTCTTTGAACGAGACTTTCGGATTCCTGAAAACCGAAACGCAGGAAAATAGTATTTTCTATCGTCCTTTTCTTAACTTTGCAACTTCAATGTATAATAAGATCCGATTTTAAGATGATACGGAACAGTATGTATTACAAAATGGTGGGGACACTGTATTATTGACATGAGCACCTTTAGGGTGCTTGCAGTGTGTTTTTACGGTAGAGGGATACCGTTGATTTATGAGTAAATAGGAATAAAAAAATAAATGTGATGAATTTTGTTGAAGAATTAAAGTGGCGTGGTATGATACATGATATCATGCCGGGTACGGAAGAACAATTAGCAAAAGAACAAACTACGGCTTATGTGGGAATCGATCCTACGGCAGATTCTCTGCATGTAGGGCATTTGGTTTCGGTCATGATGATGAAGCACCTGCAAATGGCAGGTCACAAGCCTATTTTTATCATAGGGGGAGCAACCGGAATGATCGGCGATCCGAGCGGTAAGTCGCAGGAAAGGAATTTACTCGACGAAGATACGATCCGCCGGAATATGGAAGGGATTCATGCTCAGTTATCCCGGTTTATCGATTTTAATTCTTCGGCTTCCAATGCTGCGATTATGCTGAACAATTACGACTGGATGAAAGAGTTTTCCTTTTTGGATTTTATCCGGGATATCGGGAAGCATATTACAGTGAATTATATGATGTCGAAAGATTCCGTGAAACGGAGACTGACCGGAGAATATGCAGACGGAATGTCGTTTACGGAGTTTACCTACCAGTTGGTGCAGGGATATGATTTTCTTTATTTACGGAAAAATTATAATTGCCTGTTGCAAATGGGTGGTTCCGACCAATGGGGAAATATCACGACCGGAGGGGAATTGATCCGCCGCAAGGAAGGGGTGGAGGCTTACGGACTGACCTGGCCATTGATGACTAAAAGCGACGGTAAGAAATTCGGCAAAACGGAATCGGGTAATATTTGGCTCGATCCGAAACGGACTTCTCCTTATAAGTTTTATCAATTCTGGCTGAATTCCACCGATGAAGATGCAGCGCGCTATATTAAGATTTTCACGATTTTGCCTCCGGCAGAGATCGATGCTTTGATCGCCGAGCATAGCGAAGCTCCGCATTTACGTAAATTGCAAAAGACGCTGGCTAAAGAAATTACTTGCCTGATTCACGGAGAAGAGAATTATGAGACCGCTTTGGAGGCTTCACAAATCTTGTTTGGAAATGCCACTTCCGAGACCTTGAAGAAGATCGACGAAGATACCTTCCTGTCTGTATTCGAGGGTGTACCTCAATATGAGATTTCTGCAGCCGATTTGAAAGCCGGTATAACGATCGTGGATTTCCTGGCGGACAAGACGGCGATCATGTCTTCGAAAGGAGAAGCCCGCCGTGCCCTGAAAGGAAATGGAATCAGCATTAATAAGGAGAAAGTGAACGAGGAAACTGTTGTGGACGAGAGCCATTTGATCGATGGAAAATATATTTTGGCTCAAAGCGGTAAGAAAAATTATTTCCTTGTCGTGGTGAAATGATATATTTCCCAAAGGTTTATCGAAACATACTGCTGTGATGGCTTCTTGGGGAGCTTTTATCGCAAAAATAAAGGGGGACTTTAAAGTCCCCCTTTTCGATTTATCTCAATTTAAAGATAATAGGCATGTTATGAATTTTTATTCTTCTTCATTTGTTTCATTTGCTTCTTCTGCATAGTCTGCATACAGAAAATCATTGTAGGGGAATCGTGCCGAATGGATTTCCTTTACCATGTTGTAAAGTTTGTCTTTCAATTCCTCGATGTTCTCTTTTTGAGCTGCAGAAATGTACACGGTTTCACTTCCCTGTTTCGACATCCACATTTGTTTCAGGTCGTCCAGGCTGTAATTTTGCTTTTCTATCGGAGTCAGGTCGTCTTCGTCCTTTTTCACATATTGGAAGGCGTCGATTTTATTGAAGACAACGATGGTCGGTTTCGGTTCCTGGATCAGCTCTGCCAGTGTTTCATTGACTACCTTCATCTGATCTTCGAATTGCGGATGCGAAATGTCCACCACGTGCATAATTACGTCCGCTTCACGCACCTCGTCCAGCGTAGATTTAAACGATTCTACCAGATGGTGGGGGAGCTTGCGGATGAAACCGACTGTGTCTGCCAACAGGAATGGTACGTTCTTAATGGCGATTTTCCGGACAGTGGTATCCAATGTGGCGAACAGTTTGTTCTCTGCGAATACTTCCGATTTGCTAAGCAGGTTCATCAAGGTCGATTTTCCTACGTTGGTATAACCCACAAGGGCGACGCGTACTAATTTACCCCGGTTTTTCCGCTGGATGACCTTTTGCTTGTCGATGCGTGCCAATTCTTCTTTCAGGCGGGTAATCTTATCCCGGATAATACGGCGGTCGGTTTCGATCTCCGTTTCACCCGGCCCGCGCAGCCCGATACCTCCTTTTTGCCTTTCAAGGTGAGTCCACAGCCCTGTAAGGCGCGGCAAGAGGTATTGATATTGAGCTAATTCTACCTGTGTTTTGGCATGTGCCGTCCGTGCCCGGTTGGCAAAGATGTCCAGAATCAGGTTGGTACGGTCGAGCACTTTAATACCTTTGAACACAGCTTCTATGTTCCGGAGCTGTGTGGGGCTCAATTCGTCGTCGAAGATCACCATATCCACTTCGTTTTCTTCGGTATAGGCTTTGATCTCTTCTAATTTCCCTTTGCCGATAAAAGTGGCGTGGACGGGTTTATCGAGATTCTGTGTGAATATTTTCACGGTTTCCGCTCCTGCCGTTTCTGCCAGGAACGACAGTTCGTCCAGGTATTCACTCATTCTGTCATAGGTGATGCCTTCCGATTGGAGGGCGACTCCCACTAATATTGCCTTTTCTTTTTCTTTTTCTGTATAAAAATATTCACCCATATAATTTCAGTTGGTTTTTGTAAAACGTGTATTGTTTAACAATGTTCTCTTTGTATAGAGAAAAAAATAAAGGGCTGACAAAAATTGACAGCCCTTTTTATGTTTACTACTACCGAAAAATCAATTGGTCAATGTAAAGGTTATGGGTAAGTTGAAAGAAACACGTACTGGTTTTCCTCTCTGCTTGCCCGGTTTCCATTTCGGCATGGATTTAATAACCCGGATTGCTTCTTTGTCGAGAGCAGGGTCAACACCTCTCAACACTTTTACATCAGTGATACTTCCGTCTTTTTCAATAACGAAATTCATAAACACTTTGCCTTGTATATTGTTTTCTGCGGCAATTTGCGGATATTTCACATTTTTGGCAATCCATTTAGATACATCTCCAAACGGGAATGTCGGAACGTCCTCTACAATCTGGAAAATATCATCATCCCCGGTTTCTTCATCACCATATTCACCGAAATCCGACGGATTTTCCACTGGTTTATTTTCAGAGTCGTCCTCTGCGTCCAAAATTTCAAGATCTTCGTCAATAGTTGAGGCGTCATCAACGATTTCCATCAAGTCCGTTAATTTAGGAGCTGGAGGGGGAGGGGGAGGAGGTTTCAACATCTGTTGAGTAATTGGAATAATTTCCTCTTCTACCTGCTCTTCGGGCACTGTCTGAAAGGTGGAAACTTCTCCTGCAGAAGATTTCCATTCAAAAGCAAACAGTAGAACAGCCAAAGCGAGTGCAAGACCGATTTCAAAGAAAAGACCTTTCTTTCCTTCCAGATCTGCTTTCGGTGACTTTTTTATTTCCATGATCTTAATTTAAGTTGTATTTTCTCCTGATGTTTATTTTGCGGGGTAAAAATAACGAAAATCGGATTAAATCCCAATATTTCAAACGTTTTTTTTGAATGAAGTGTTAATTTCTCATTCGTTTGCGCTCTCAAATCTTAATTATTTTAACAAGTGCATAAAAAACGGTCAGGGATGCTGAATTTCTCCCCCCGTGTTGTAATTTTACAGGCATGTTGAACGTGTTTTATTTAAAAATGACCGATCCGGTTTTTTCCGGTCTTGAGGCGGAGGATTTCCGTCCGTGGCTGGAGCCTTCCAAATTTGCTGCCGTCCTGTCTTACCGGAGCGATAAGGTGAGACGGGAAAAATGGCTGGGCGAGTGGCTGCTTCGCTATGTGTTGCTGCATGTGTACCGGTTATCTCCGAAAGATTATACGGTGGAAAAAGCCGGGGGAGGAAAGCCTTATCTTGCCGGAGTAACAGAACAGGTATATTTTAACCTTTCCCATTCCGGAGAGTATGTGGTTTGTGCTTTTTCGGATTCGGAAATCGGTGTGGATATCGAAAAAATCCGTCTTGAAAGAATGGGGGTAGCCCGGCGCTTTTTTCATCCGGAAGAAATCCGGGCATTGGAGGAAACCGGAGAGGACGGGCGGCAGGAACTGTTTTTTAAATATTGGTCGGTAAAAGAGAGCTTTTTAAAATATAAAGGTACGGGTTTGCGTTGCCCTTTATCGTCGTTTGCCGTGTCGGACGGGAACGGGGAAATCCGTATCAGGCAGGGAGAAGAGGTTGTGCCTGTTCAGGTAAAAGAGTGCCGGATCGATCCGGAGTATAAATGTTTTATTTGCTCGGAAGAAGCGGGAGAGCCGGAAATCACCCGTTTGTCCGGATGGCAGGCGTTACCTGTTTAACGGTTTGCGGTATTTATCCGGGGGATAGAGGTAGATTTACTTGAATTGCTTTTGCCGGGAAAGGTGAAAACAATTGTAGGGTAAGCCGGGAAATTCCGGATTCTCTTCTTGTAGGGACAATAACCCGTTGTATGATAATTCATTGCATTGAAATAACGAAAGCTGCCGGATGACTTTTCCGGCAGCTTTTTCGTGTAAATATATCGGTTACAGTTTATCGTTTTTGTAAAGGTATTCTGCAATCTGAACGGCGTTGAGTGCAGCTCCCTTCTTGATCTGATCGCCTACGAGCCAGAAAGTAAGCCCGTTTTCATTGGCGAGGTCTTTGCGGATACGTCCCACATACACCGGGTCTTTACCGGAAAGGAAAAGCGGCATGGGATAATCTTTCGCTGCCGGATTGTCTTGTAAAACAAGTCCTTTGGCTTTGGCGAACGCTTCGCGTGCTTCTGCTACCGAAACAGGGTGTTCGGTTTCCACCCAGATACTTTCGGAATGTGCCCTTAATGCCGGAACCCGTACACAGGTTGCACTGACCTGGATGTCGGAGTGCATGATTTTCCGGGTTTCGTTATACATTTTCATTTCTTCTTTGGTATATCCGTTGTCGGTGAAAACATCGATCTGGGGTATCAGGTTAAATGCCAGTTGGTAAGCGAATTTATCGACCGTAGGCTCTTCTCCTGCCAGTACCTGTTTGTATTGGGTGAACAGTTCGTCCATTGCCGCCGCTCCGGCTCCGCTGGCTGCCTGATAAGTCGATACGTGCACTTGTTTGATGTGGCTCAGTTGTTCGATCGCTTTCAGGGCTACAACCATTAGGATGGTCGTACAGTTCGGATTTGCAATGATATTGCGGGGACGGTTCAGGGCATCTTCCGGATTCACTTCGGGTACAACTAAAGGTACGTTTTCATCCATTCGAAATGCACTGGAATTGTCGATCATAATCGTTCCGTGTTTGGTGATCGTATCGGCAAATTCAATAGAAGTCCCTCCGCCGGCAGAAGTGAATGCTATGTCTATTCCTTTAAAGTCGTCGTTGTGTTGCAGAAGCTTTACTTCGATTTCTTTTCCCCGGAACATGTATTTTTTTCCTGCACTACGGTGAGAACCGAATAATACCAATTCGTCCATTGGAAAATTCCTTTCTTCGAGCACACGCAGAAATTCTTGTCCTACTGCTCCGCTTGCTCCGACTACTGCTACTTTCATATTTATGGGTTTAATAAGAACAACTATTCTAAAAGAATAGAAGCCTGGTTCGACAATGGTTTGCTTGTTTACTTTGAATTAAAGTATTTTTCTTGAGACAAAAGTAGTGTTTTGAAAATGTAGAAAAAATTTAATGCTGTAATTTTTCAACAAATGCTACATTACGTATAATTTTATACACAATGTAGCATTTTATATCTTTACTTTTGCCTTTCCGGGTTTATCTATGATCGAGGTGTTGTTTTTCGATCATCTCTTTATCTTGTTTCTTCAGGCCGGAATTATAATAGAAAACAGGCTGGTCGTGATCGTTCAGATACATTCTTCTTTCTGCCTTGAAATCCGGACTGATTAAGGAGTGTTCCGGGTTGAAGTATGGAGTTTGTATAGAAGCTATGTCGAGCATCGTGTGGAATGCCACACGGGTCGATACCGGTTTCGTTTCGTTTGTAATGGCCGTTTCGTATTGTTGCGGACGATTATTCCGGTAGGTTTCGGAAAACCACAGGAAAAGCGGGATGTGCAACTGGTAATAAGTGGGATGCGGAGAGGCATGCAGGAAACGCTTCCGGTCGTCGTCCAGCAAGTCTTCCCCGTGGTCGGGACTATAATATAAAGCCGAAAAGGAGCCGGTAGAATCGAGGGTTTCGATCAGATGATGCAGGAAGTAATCGGTATATCGGATCGAGTTGTCGTAAGCGTTGATCAGCTGGTCCCGGTTCTTCACTTCCACTTCCGTCGCGTCGTCGGGGGTGAAATGAGAAAATTCTTTGGGATAGCGTTCTTTGTAATTGAAGTGTGAGCCGTACGTATGCATCACGACAAACAGGTTGTCCGGCAGGGAATCGATATAATGCTGAAGCAAGGGAATCATGTGATCGTCATAATTGTTCGTGGTGTATATTCCTCCCGTAGAGGCCGGACGTATGTTTACATGATAATCCGCTTCGGTGGCGAAATAATCGGTGAATGTCCTGTTCGGGGTTTGGTTCGACAGGAATATGGTTTTGAAGCCTGCTTCTTTAAAGGCTTCTATAATGCTTTTCTGACGATAGATTACATCGTAGTTCTCTGCCGTAGCGTTCGATAAGATCAGAGGCACGCTTTTGTGGGTTGCGTTGGCCTGAGTGATCGCATCCTTGTAAGCGACGATGCCGGGAGTGGCCGATAGCAGAGGATTCGTTTCCCGCTCATAGCCCCACAAACTCCAGTTGATCGCCCTGCTGGCTTCGCCTACGACCAAAACGTAGATTTCCCGTTGTTCCGCTTTTTGAGTTTGGCGGGCATCGAAACGGAAATCTTTGGAGGTAACCGGATAGAGGTTGCTACGTTGCCATTTGTGGACGGCAAAATGCAGGTTATAATAAATATTCGCAGGAAATACGTCGTATTTTAACCGATAGGAACCCGTAATTTCATTTTTGGCCGTAAACGTCAGTCCGTAAGAGAGAACGGCGATAATAAGGCCTGAAACAGCCATTCTTTTTCTGAACCGGGAGGACAGGTATGTCCTGCGACGGCAGGCAAAGGCTGCGATAACGATCGTAGGAATATAAATTACGCATACGCATATAATGGCAGGCCAGAGGTTGCCGAGTAGTTCGCTCGCTTCGCTGACATTGGTGGTCGCCAGGTTTAAAAACATATCTACGGCAATGACCGATTCCCCGAACAGGTAAAGTATGACCAATTGAAATGCGTTCATCACTAACTGGGGGATCAGGATTAGCTGGAGTAAGCCGATGTTTTTCAGGAATGAGAATACGATGAAATACAGCCCCAGGGGAAAGGTGATCAGGATGATTTTTCCCATGACGGAATAAGGTTCTGTGAAAAACAGGACGAAGTTGGGGACCAGATTGACTAAAATAAAAAAACAAAATAACTGTTGCGAATTACCGATGAAAGAATTCCATATATTTTTAATCCGTTGTAACATATTCTATTCGGCTGTTTAATTGATTAAAATGCTTCGTTGATGTTGAAATAGAAGGCGCTTTGTCCCTTCCCGAATCCGTAATCCAGACGGATATTCACCCTTTTTTTAAACTCCCAGCGATAACCGAGTCCATAGGTGGGGAGAGTTTCGTTCCATTTGAAATGTTTAAAATTGGAAAATACGTTTCCCGCGCCGCCCCACACGGCAATCCCGTGCCGGTTGTAAATATGCTGGCGCAGTTCGATTTGGGTTTGTATGAGGTTTTTATCCTGATATTGGCCTTCATAATATCCTCTCATTTGGTAGGAGCCTCCCATTTGGGCGACCATCGTCCAGGGGGTATCGCCATGATTGAAAATTCCTTGCAAATCCGATGCCAGAATAGCTCCTTTCCATAATTTATTGTATTGGCGGGCAGAGATTTCCGTACGCTTGAATATATATTTGTTTCCGGTGAAGTCGGGAAAAAACAGTTGTTCGAATTTGGCATACGTTCCCTGATAGGGATTCGGTATGAAATCTCTGGAATCGTAGGTGACGAAAAAGCCGATTCCGCTGCTGGATACATGGGTGGGCTCTCCGTTCAGGTAAGAGGGTTCTTTAAAATCCTTTCCGTTCACATAGTTATATAGAGTGGTGATCCCTAAATAGGTATTTTTAAGCATTTTTCTCGAAAAGTTGATCCGTATCTGGTTTTCGAGCCGTTTGTAATTGGTATGATCTTTCCGTGCGTTTTCATAACCGATCCCCCAATATTTACTGGGAAACGAGAAAAAATAAAGGTTCATTTCCAATCGGTAAACATCTCTTGGGAAAATCGTGATTCCCCGGATGCCCAATAAGTAATATCCGGTGGTGGTGATGTCCCCGTAAAAAGAAATGTTGGAGGGTTGTATGGAAAGGTCGGAACGGTCCACCCGGTAAAGCCCCGAAGCGACGAGCCCTAAACCCAATTTGGTGTCGCTGGCGAAATGCGGGCCTCCGATGATTGAGAAATCGAATTTTTTATCCTTCATCCCCTCGTTCGATTCCATAAAGTAACGGTATATCCGCCGGAAAATATTATTTTTTAAGGTTGTATCCGTATATAGAGTGTCATACGATATAGTTCCCGGAGTTCCCGGAGTTGCCGGGAAGGTGAGGGAAGTGTCCGGAGCCGTCACGGGAAACAACAGGCTGTCCGCAACAGAAGTTCCGAACGATAAGCTGTCCGGGGATGCCTGATGAGGTAAGCCGTAAGTATATAAGAACGACGCGGATAATAAATATAATAGCAGATATTTTCGCATGTTTCTGCTTCTTCTCTCAATAATTTGCAAAGATTAACTCCCGATTCTTATCCTGTCTGAATGTAAACTCGTACAAGATGAAAAGATTGTACGCAAAAAATGAGCCAATGTTTAAATAATTAAAATTTATTTTAATATGAATCGTTCTTTTATTCTATATTTAGTGGTGATGCTGCTTGCCTCTTTAAGTAGCCGGGGGCAGGTGGGAGAAAAAGTTTCTTCCGTGAATATCACCAATGCCGAGAATCAAACTGTGGGGATTCCCTATCTCGGGGAAAAGAATTTGCTGATATTTTATGCCGATCCAGGGCGGCCGCGGCAGAATAAGACCTTCCGTGATTATTTTAAAACACATCCCATCAATAGTTCTAATATCGAATCGTATGGCATTGTGAATATGGCGGCTGCGCCGATGCTGCCTAATTCCCTGATCCGTAAAATGGCGGTGAAGGAAACACAGGGGACGGACGGTAAAGTTTATTTCGATGCAAACGGGACTTTGGCGAAGGACTGGAAATTACCCGATGCCGATAATAACTTCGCTGTACTTTTTATCAATAAGAATCGGGAAATCGAATTTTATAAGGCAGGGCAATTAAGTACGGATGAACAAAATAAAGTGCTCGCCCTGATTAAAAAGTATGAATAAAGAAATTTGCCGGGGCGGATTTCTGGAGAGAGCAGAGAGAAAGAAAAAACGGCTGGAATTTCCAGCCGTTTTCAGTTATTCGCTAACGCTTGATTTTGATTTTTCGCGACGTTTCCGTTCGGTTTCGTCCAGATATATTTTGCGAAGGCGCATGCTGTGAGGGGTAACCTCGACGTATTCGTCTTCCTGAATGTATTCAAGAGCTTCCTCGAGGCTGAATTTTACCGGAGGTGCGATATTTACTTTATCGTCCGAGCCGCTGGCACGCATGTTGGTCAGTTTTTTCGACTTGCATACGTTGAGCACAATGTCGTCCATACGGGTACTTTCCCCGATCACCTGTCCGGCGTAAACCTCTTCGCCCGGCTCGATGAAGAATTTACCGCGATCCTGAAGTTTGTTGATCGCATAGGCAAAGGTGGTTCCCGTTTCCATGGCGATCAGCGAACCGTTTGTGCGCATTTCGATTTCGCCTTTGTAAGGCTCGAATCCTTTCAGGCGGTGGGCGATGATGGCTTCTCCTGCCGAAGCGGTCAGCAAGTTGCTTCTCAAACCGATGATCCCGCGTGACGGGATTTCAAAGTCGAGGTGCACGCGTTCGTCGCGGGTTTCCATATTGTTGAGCACGCCTTTGCGCTTGGTCACCATTTCGATTGCTTTTCCGGAGAATTCTTCCGGGATATCTATGGTCAATTCTTCTACCGGCTCACATTTCTGGCCGTCGATTTCTTTGATGATCACTTTAGGCTGTCCTACCTGCAATTCGTATCCTTCGCGGCGCATGGTTTCGATCAGCACGCTGAGATGGAGTACGCCCCGTCCGAATACGACGAACGAATCGGCACTCAGTCCCGGCTGTACTTTCAGCGCCAGGTTCTTTTCCAGCTCTTTGTCCAGGCGCTCTTTGATGTGGCGGGAAGTTACGAATTTACCGTCTTTTCCGAAGAACGGCGAATTGTTGATCGTGAACAGCATGCTCATGGTCGGCTCGTCGATTGCAATCGGAGTTAAAGCTTCCGGATTCTCGAAATCGGCAATGGTGTCGCCGATTTCAAAACCTTCGATTCCGATGATAGCACAGATTTCTCCTGCCTGTACTTCTTCCACTTTTTGTTTTTCCAGCCCTTCGAAAAGCATCAGGTCTTTGATCCGGCTTTTCACTTGTGTCACTCCGTCGCGTTTGCAAAGGGTGACGGGCATGCCGGCTTTTAAAGTTCCTCTTGTCAGCTTACCGATAGCGATTCGTCCGATGTATGAAGAATATTCCAGCGAGGTGATCATCATCTGCGGAGTTCCTTCTGCAGCTTCCGGTTCCGGAATGTTTTCGATGATCGCATCGAGCAGCGGGGTGATATCTTCTGTTTTATTTTTCCAATCGGTGGACATCCAGCCTTGTTTGGCACTGCCGTAGATGGTATGGAAGTCTAATTGCTCTTCGGTCGCTCCCAGCGAGAACATCAAGTCGAATACCTCTTCCTGCACTTCGTCCGGGCGGCAGTTCGGCTTATCGACTTTGTTTACCACAACGATCGCTTTTTTACCCAATCCCAAGGCTTTTTGAAGTACGAAACGGGTTTGGGGCATCGTTCCTTCGAAGGCATCTACCAGCAACAGTACCCCGTCGGCCATGTTCAGCACGCGTTCTACTTCTCCACCGAAATCGGAGTGACCCGGAGTGTCTATGATGTTTATTTTATAATCTTTATAGCGTACCGATACGTTTTTGGCAAGAATCGTAATTCCGCGTTCGCGTTCCTGGTCGTTATTATCGAGAATTAAATCTTCACTTTGTTTTTCATTGTCCCTGAATTGTTTCCCCTGAAGGATCATCTTATCCACAAGTGTGGTTTTTCCATGATCGACATGGGCGATAATTGCAATGTTTCTTAATTTCCGCATTTGAGTATTTATAAATTTAGGGCTGTAAAAATACAATAAAATATTGACAATGAAAAAAATGATCGGCTGTATATGAGGGCTTTCTCGTATTTTTAAGGCGGTAAAGAGAGTATTTTATTTTCGGAATCGTATCCGTAAAAATCGTTCTCCGAAAAATAGGAAAAAAGGATAAAAATATTCCCGGTATAATTTATACCGGGAATATTGAAAATTAAACCTGTTTTTTTGTTTTTCGGCTCTTTCTGTTTTTTCCTGCAAAAATGCAGGGACTTGGGAAAAGACGGGTTTTAATCTTTCGCCTCATTCCTTTTTTGCGACAATTCCACAAATGTCCGGATAAATTCCGTCGTCTGTTCTAATCCGTAAAGCGAAGAATTGATGCAAAGGTCGTACGATTCGGCGGCTCCCCAATTTTTATCCGTGTAGTAATTATAGTAGGAAGCCCGTGATTTGTCGGCTTTGTGGATAGAATCTTCGGCTTCTTTTTCGCTGATATTGTTGTATCCCATCACTCTTTTGATCCGGTCTTCGGGTGAAGCGGAAATGAAAACGCTGATACAATCGCGGTCTTCCCGTAGAATGTAATCGGCACAACGTCCCACCAATATGCAGGATTGTTCTGCCGCTACTTTACGGATAACGTCGGATTGAATCTGAAAAAGCGATTCGTTCGACAGGTAGTCGTTGCTTTGAAAGATAGCATTGTTCATGGAAAACCCCATCGCTAAAGCTTTTAACAGGCTTCCGGAGGTTTTTTCATCGGCCTTTTCAAAAAATTCCCCGCAAATACCGCTTTCTTTAGAGGCCAGATTGATCAGTTCTTTATCATAGTAGGCAATTCCCAATTTCTCGGCTAACTTTTTGCCGATAGTCCGTCCGCCACTACCGAATTGACGGCCTATTGTGATAATGATTTTCTTTTCCATACGGGTTATTTCTATAAATTATTTAGCGGTTGTGTATCGTTTTACAAATTTACCTAAACTTTTGCACAATACAAGCCCATTTTATTAAATTTCTTGAGCTGGTATCCCAGCATCAGGCCGGAGGTAATGGCGGCTGCGAAATCGGCTACCGGAATGCTTGCCCAGATGCCGTTCGTTCCCCAGATTTGGGGTAAAATCAGCAGGCAGGGAACTAAGAAAATCAGCTGCCGGGTAAGGGAAAGGAAGATGGCTTTTTTGGCCATCCCGATCGATTGGAAAAAGCTGGTGGTGACCATTTGGAAGCCTACGATCGGCAGCATGGCGACGATCAGCCTCAAACCATGCTCGGAAATGTTTATCAGGTCGGCATCCGTCGTGAACATGTATATGATTGTTCGCGGAAAGAGCTGGCAGAGCAGGAAACCCAAAGTAGTGGTACCGACGGCGCAGAAAATGGTGTATTTCAGGGTGCGGATCACCCGGTCGTATTGTTTCGCTCCGAAATTGTAGCCTACGATAGGTTGCATTCCCTGGTTAAAACCCATGACGATCATAAAAAACAGGAAAGAAATCCGGTTAATGATACCGAATGCACCTACATACATATCGCCTCCGAGGGTTTTAAGGCCGTTGTTGATGAGTAGTACCACGAGGCATGAACAGAGATTCATCAGGAAAGGCGCCAGCCCGATGGCGAGCATCGCCCCGATGATGTGCCGCTTGATGTGAAAGATTCCCCGTTTAAAGCGGATAAAGCTTTTGGAACTGCAAAAATGAAATATTACCCCGATGAGTGCTAATAATTGGGCCACGATCGTCCCTAAGGCCGCACCTTGAATGCCCATATCGAAAACGAAAATAAAAAGAGCGTTCAGCACTCCGTTGATTGCCACAGCGAACAGAGTGGCCGCCATGGCTCTTTGCGGATATCCCGAAGCCCGCATCACTTCGTTCAATCCCATGTAAACATGAGTGATGATGTTTCCGTAAAGGATAATCTTCATATAGTCCCGGGCATAGGGAAGCGTGGCCTCGCTGGCTCCGAAAAAATAAAGGATCGGGTTCAGGAAAATCAGGCAGATTGCCATGAACAGCGAGCCGATCACGATGTTCATCAGAATTACGTTTCCCAGTACGGCCTCGGCACTTTTCAGGTCTTTTTGTCCCATTTTCATGGAAACCACCGCAGAAGCTCCCACTCCGACCAGCGAGCCGAAAGCAGCCGCTAAATTGATGAAAGGGAAGGTCACCGCTAAGCCTGCTATTCCCAAAGAGCCTACGCCATGGCCGATAAAGATGCTGTCCATCATATTGTAGAGGGATGCGGCGGTCATGGCGACGATTGCCGGAATGGCATATCGCATCAGCAGTTTACGTATGTTTTCTGACCCTAAGGTTAAAGGTGATTCCTGTATAGACATAAATGAAAATCGTTATTTTTAAGGCTGTATCGGATAAGTATCTTTTCGCCTGCAAAAATAACGATTTACTTTGAATGTGTAACGAATAATCGCTTTACTATTCTAAATCTTGATAATCCCAAATTTTACGGGTCACTCCGTCGGGGCAAAGGATGTGCCCATAGGAATATTTGCAACATAGGCTCTTTACCGGATCGCCGATGTTGGCGGCTCCTTTGTTCAGCCAGTCGTTGAATCCCGGATATGCCTTGAAGATCGAGGTTAATTCTTCCGGATAGGTGAATGTGCTGTAAGTTACAATCCCGTATGGCATAGCTTCTTGATTGAACATATCGTAGTTCCGGTAGTCCAGTTCGGAACTGATAGCGTAATATCTTTTTCCTGCCACTTCAATAAACCAGGCGATGGAAGGGCGTGCATTTTTCGTTAATTTATGCTCCACCAGCCATTTATCCAATTTATAACGGATAGGTTCTTTCTGGCTTTCCGTATTGACAAAGCCTGTTGCATTGTTGAACAGGTCGCGTCTTACGTTGTCGGACACGATGTGTTCGGAATTATCCGATAAGATGCAGCCCAATTTTATGGTTTTGGTACTTCCTAAAGCGATGGGCTGAATGGATATGTTTTGCAGGCTATAATCTTTTCCCCAGGGATACAGGCATTCATTCCGTACGTGGATAATCAGGTCATTATAGTCGTAATCCATCGATTCCGAATCCTCGAACATAACTGCCTGCCAGTATTTACTGTAAGTGTCATTATTTTCGATGATCCCGAAATCGACTTTAAAACCACTGTTGCTGCGGGTTGCCGTTGCATTTTTGGGGATTTTGATCGTGATCGGTTCATTGGCTACAGCCAGCGTATCTCCTGCATACATTACATAAGTCGTATAGCCTTCTTTTACCGGAACGGTATAGTCTTCGAAAGGCTCGCAGCGGTTTACTTTTTCATCTTTGTTATCGGTGAATAAGTCTTCGTGGCAGGAAGTGAACAAACAAATAATTATGGTTAATAAGATTGTGATTTTCACGTAGTTGATCTTTTTGGTTAAGATACAAAGATACGATTTTTTTAAGTATGTTTTGCGCCGTTTTGCATTTATTTATTCTTCCAATCCCCGTTGGCGATAATCAGTTCTTTCAGCACCTCTATCGCTTCCTGTTCCGGAACGGCGTTTTTTACCCGTTCCCGGCCTTTGTAGAGGTTTACCTTGCCGTTTCCTGCACCTACATATCCATAGTCGGCATCCCCCATTTCGCCCGGTCCGTTCACGACGCAGCCCATCACGGCAATTTTTAAATGGCTTAGGTGGGAAAATGCTTTTTTTACTTTGGCAACACTGCCTTGCAGGTCGAAGAGGGTGCGTCCGCAGCCGGGACAACTGACGAATTCGGTTTTATAGCGTCTGACTCCGGCAGATTGAAGAATATTCCGGCTTAATTCGAGAGCGTCCCGATTAGGCAGAGCCGGAGTGGTGATCCATAACCCGTCGGCCAGGCGGTCGAGAAAGAAACTTCCGATCCGTGAGGCAATGGCCAGTTGTGCCTGTTTCCGGTCGGTTTCTGCGCTGACGATGCGGAGAAATGCCGGATGGGTAAGGTGTAAGCGCTCTTTCAGCCGGAAAGCGGTTTTGTAGGCTGTATAATCGATACCGAACGAGAAAACAAGGACTGCTTTCGGATCGTTTTCCAGATGTCCGGCAAGCGCCTCCAGTTCATCGGGATTTTTCAGCTCTATAAATACTTGTTCGGGTTCTCTTGCCGCAGGCATAGACCGGTATTGTGCCGGAGTGCACAGGGGAGCGGCCTGGCGGTTGTACACATGTGCCATATCTATTAAATCGGCAGGTACGATCACCGTTGTCGAAGCGGGCAATGAAGTCAGTTCAGGGCCGAGGGCTTCGGTATAGATCATTTCGGGGGATTTTATTCCCGCTTGTAATTGTTTGCCGTAAACCGGATTGTTTGCATTCTCGTCCGTGAATCCCAGTTGGAGGGAGATTTTCTCGTCGATGATTTGCAGGCCGTAAAGGTCGGCGACGATTACCGGACGGTTGGCTTTCCCGGTCAGAGGAACAGTTTCTTTTTCATAATCGGCACGACGGCACAGTTGCACCAGCGTCCGGGCTACGGGAATTTCCGCTTCGGGGGCTTCTGTCAGGGATACCCGTATCGTATCGCCTAATCCTTCGTTTAATAGTGTGCCGATGCCGATCGCCGAACGGATACGCCCGTCTTCTCCTTCTCCCGCTTCGGTCACTCCCAGATGTAACGGATACTCCATGCCTTCTTTTTCCATTTCTTTCACCAGCAGGCGAACGGCCTCTACCATTACCCGGCAGTCGCTTGATTTCAGGGAGATAACCACATCCTTGAAATCGGAAGCTTTGCAGATGCGTAAGTATTCCAGGGTTGCTTCTACCATTCCGGCGGGAGTGTTGCCATAGCGGCTCATGATCCGGTCGGACAGAGAGCCGTGGTTTGTCCCGATCCGGACGGCTGTACGATGTTCCCGGCATACTGCCAGAAATTCGGAGAATTTTTGGCGGATACGTTCCAGTTCTCCCGTATATTCTTCGTCGGTGTAGGTCAGTTTTTGGAAAGTAGCCCGTTTGTCGGCGAAATTGCCGGGGTTGATCCGGACTTTTTCCACATACCGGGCAGCGACTAAAGCGGCATCGGGGGTGAAATGTATGTCGGCGGAAAGGGGGGTGTTATAGCCTCTGTCTCGTAAAGCTGCGTGAATGTTTTTCAGGTTTTCGGCTTCTTTCACTCCCTGCGCGGTGATCCGGACCAGGCTTCCCCCTGCTTCAATGATCCGGATGGCTTGCTCGACACAGGCTTCCGTGTCTGTTGTTGGGGTGTTCAGCATGGATTGTACCATGACCGGATGACTGGACGATAAAGTCAGATTACCGATTTTTACAGCTGTTGTTTTACGACGCATGGTATTCGTTTTGGAAGTTAGTTTTCCATATATTGTTTGATGTTCTGCGTGTTGTGAGTGTTCTGGATGTCCTTGCCTTCCGGTGTGTACACAAATTCCAGTTCGTCTTTGAATACTTCTATCACTTTGTGGCGCACGACTTTGGTCGTGGAATTGATCGTGCCGTTTTGTTCGCTGAGCGATTCCGGTAAAATGGCGACGACGGCAGGCAGCCAGCGTTCCGGGAAAAGTCCCGCATGTTCTCCGCCATACCGGAATTTCATGAGTTCTTTGTTGATTTTGGCTAACATCAATTTATAGCCTTCCACCGAACCGAATTCTATATTCTTTCGTTTCAGGTATTCTTTCAGGGCGTTTTTATTGGGAACGATCAACCCGGAAGTATAGGGTGACTGGTTGTTATAGAGCACGCAATAATCGATGTAGGGCGATTGCTCGGTGATCGCTTCTTCGATACCTTCGGGACTGAATTTTTCGCCGTCGTTGGCGATCAGTAAGGACTTGAAGCGTCCCAATACATATAATAGGCCTTGTTCGTTTACATAGCCCATATCTCCGGTGTGCAGCCAGCCGTCTTTCAGGCTTTCGGCGGTGGATTTTTCATTTTTCCAATAGCCTTTCATGACGTTCCCGCCCCGGATGACGATTTCGCCTTTTTGTCCCTGGGGTACTTCGTTTCCGTCCTCGCCGCAAATTTTCAGGTCTAAGGGTTTTACGATCTGTCCCGACGATCCGAAACGGTAGATCTGCGGACGGTTGGAACTGATAACAGGGGAGGCTTCCGACAGTCCGTAACCTTGCAGCATGGGAACTCCCAAGGCACAGAAATAGCGTTGCAACTCTTTATCGAGCAGGGCTCCTCCACCGATGAAAAATTTCAGGTTGCCTCCGAAAATCCGCCGGATTTTGGAAAATACCAGTTTGTCGAACAGTTTCATCAGAGGATAAAGCATGATTTTGCCTCCCCGTCCCTGGTGATTGCCCGATCCGTTGTAGAAATATCCTAATTTAAGCCCGGCGTTATAAAGCCCGCAGGTCAGTTTCCCTTTTTGCTTCACGCCGGCTTCGATGTTTTTTCTGAAATTTTTAGCCAATGCCGGAACGCTTAGCAAAAGATGAGGTTTTACTTCTTTCAGGTTTTGGGGAATGTTGCGCAGATATTCCAGGGGCGATTTCCCAAAATCGACAGAGGCCAAAGAAGCTCCGTTGTACATGAACGAATAGATTCCAACCGTGTGTGCAAAGCTATGATCCCAGGGCAGGAATAGCAGCACTTTGTAATATTCCGGTATTTGAATCAGCGAATCCGATTGCAGTACATTACTTACGTAATTGCTGTGGGTCAGCATGATGCCTTTGGGCTCTGCCGTTGTTCCCGAGGTATAGGAAATGTTTACCAGGTCATCGCCCGTGACGGAAGCGGTGCGGGTTTCGAGTGCTTCTCCGTGTTTTTCCAGCCAGCCGTGTCCTTCTTTTTTCAAAGCGTCGAACGATTTGTATTTTCCTTCTTCTATGAAGCGATCGCCGATGACAAATATTTTTTCGACCAAAGGCATTTCCGGCTCTATGTTGCGGATCTGTTCGATGTAATGTTCCGAAACAATAATGAACCGGGCATCCGAATGGATAATGCGGAATATCAGTTCTTTTTCTGTCAGTTTGATGCTGAGCGGAACATTTACCCCTCCGGCATACAGCATGCCGAGCTCACTGTAAACCCAATCATTACATCCTTCGCTTAACAGGGCTATCCGGTCGTTTTTATTTATCCCGGCAGCCATAAGCCCTCCGGCAACGTTCAATACCTGCTCTTTTACCTGTGAATAGGTTGTCGAAGTATATTGCCCGTTCCGTTTTTCCCATAGGTAAGCGTTGTCCGGAAATTTCTTACAGCTTCTTTCAAACAGATCTATGATTGTATTCATTTTTTGTTTCGTCTCCTTATTTAGAATATGAACTGCAAAGTTACAAAGAAAATCAATTAATCCCCTCCTTACCAAAAAAGCTGCTCCTTCGGGAACAGCTTTTTACGGTTTTTTTATCACCGGGGTGGAATTAGCCGATGAGGAATTCGAACAGATTCGGATTGTTGTTCAGGTATTGATACATGATTCCGTGTTCTTTCATCCGCTCTTGCAACCCTTCGAAATCTTCCGGATGCTGTATTTCGATTCCTACAAGGGCAGGCCCTTTTTCCCGGTTGTTTTTCTTTTTGTATTCAAAGTAGGTGATATCGTCGTTAGGACCGAGCACTTTATTGACAAAGTCCTGCAAAGCTCCTGCCCTTTGGGGGAAACGCACAACGAAATAGTGTTTCAGCCCTTCGTAAAGCATGGAGCGTTCTTTGATATCTTCCATCCGGGTAATGTCGTTGTTGCTTCCGCTCACGACGCATACCACATTTTTACCTTTGATTTCATCCTTGTAATAGTCCAGTGCGCTCATACTGAGAGCTCCGGCGGGCTCGACGACGATAGCGTCGAAATTGTACAGGTTCAGGATCGTCGTGCATATTTTCCCTTCGGGAACGACAACAATATCGTCCAGCACTTTGCGGCAGACTTCAAAAGTCAGTTCACCCACCCGTTGCACGGCAGCTCCGTCAACGAATTTGTCCACTTCCTGCAATTCGGTCACTTCTCCCCGTTCTAAGGATTTTTTCATTCCGGCGGCTCCGGCAGGCTCTACCCCGATGACTTTGGTCGCCGGGCTCATTTGCTTGTAAAAACTGCCGACACCGGAAGCTAAGCCGCCTCCGCCGATAGGAACGAAGATGTAATCTATTTTTATTTTCGCTTCCTGTATGATCTCTAAACCTACCGTGGCTTGTCCTTCGATGATTTTGGCATCGTTGAAAGGCGGGATAAATACCATGTCGTTTTGCTGGCAGGCCTCGATCGCCGCCGTGTTCGCCTGGTCGAATGTGTCGCCGGTCAATACCACCTCGATACATTTGCCCCCGAACATTTTCACCTGATTGATTTTTTGCTTGGGGGTGGTCACCGGCATGTAGATCTGTCCCTTGATGTTCAGTTTGCTGCATGAGTAAGCGACTCCCTGCGCATGATTTCCTGCACTGGCACAAACCACTCCCCGTGCCATTTCCGACGGAGAGAGGGATTTCATTTTATTGTAGGCTCCCCGGATTTTATAGGAACGCACCATTTGCAAATCTTCGCGTTTCAACAATACGTTCGCTTCGTATTTGTCCGAAAGATTCCGGTTTTTCATTAAAGGAGTCGGCATCAATATTTCGCTCAGCGTGTGTTCCGCCGTCATGATGTCTTTGAGTGAAGGGAAATATGATTCGTCCATAGTTCTGTTTTAATTTATGGCTTTAGCGATATAGTCGCCCACTTCGGTCGTCGTGTAGGCTTTGTTGTCGCCTTCTGCAATATCTTCTGTGACAATCCCGGCTTCCAGAGCCTGGGCTACGGCCTGCCGGATAGAAGCTCCCGCTGCTTTCAGGTTGAAGGCGTATTCGAACATCATTGCTGCCGAAAGGATCGTCGCTACCGGGTTGGCGATATTTTTGCCCGCAGCCTGCGGATAAGAGCCGTGGATCGGTTCGAACAGGGAAGTGTGTACCCCGATGGAAGCCGAAGGCAATAGTCCTAACGATCCGGTGATTACACTGGCCTCGTCGGTCAGGATGTCCCCGAACATATTCTCGGTTACTACCACATCGAAATGTTTCGGTTGCTGGATCAGTTTCATGGCGGCATTGTCCACGAACATATATTCTACATCCACATTCGGATAGGAGGGAGCCATTTCCTGTACGGTTTCCCGCCACAGGCGGGAGGTCGCCAGCACATTCGCTTTGTCCACTACGGTCAGTTTACTCCGGCGTGCCAGAGCATATTCGAAACCGAGTTTGCAAATGCGGGTGATTTCCGCTTTGGTATAAACGCAACTGTCGAAAGCGGTTTGCCCGTCTTCCGAACGTCCCTGCGGGCGGCCGAAATAAATACCTCCGGTCAGTTCGCGGATGCAAATAAAATCCGCACCTTCTACCAGGTCTTTCCGCAAAGGAGAACGGTGGATCAGCGATTTAAACGTGCTTACCGGACGGATATTGGCGTATAATCCCAATTTTTTTCTCATTTCCAGAAGTCCCTGTTCCGGGCGTACTTTGGCTTTAGGATCATTATCGAAACGCGGGTCGCCGATGGCTCCGAAAAGCACGGCATCGGCTTCCATACAAATTTTATGAGTTTCTTCCGGGTAAGGGTTCCCGGTTTTGTCTATGGCTGCCGCTCCTACCACTCCATAGGTATATTCTACGGAGTGACCGTATTTTTTGCATACGGCGTTTACCACTTTCACGGCTTGTTCTATGATTTCCGGACCGATTCCATCGCCCGGCAGGACTGCTAATTTAATATCCATTTTTGTTGTTTTTACAGATGGTAAGGGTCAGTATCCCTTGTGTTTTTATTTTGTTTGTTCAAAAGTTTCGATCTTGTTCCTGATGCTCATCAGGTAGTCGATATCATCGTACCCTTTCAATAAGCACTCTTTTTTGTAAGGCGTGATGCCGAACGATTCGCTTTCCCCGGTGTCCGGAAGGCCGATCGTTTGATTCTCCAGGTCGATGGTGATCCGGGTTTTCGGATCGTTTTCAATGGCTTTGAACAATTTTCCCAGAAACGCTTCGGATACCTGTACGGGTAATAAGCCGTTGTTTAAAGCGTTATTTTTGAATATATCGGCAAAGAAGCTGGATACTACGGCTTTGAATCCGGCTCCATAGATGGCCCACGCTGCGTGTTCCCGGCTCGATCCGCAACCGAAATTTTTTCCTGCACCTGCAGTCACAG
>UQTM01000028.1 GCA_900544025.1 uncultured Odoribacter sp. | reverse complement strand
AAATTTCAAAGAGGGGCGTGATGTGTGGAAAGCGCCTGCCGACGGTAGTTTCAGCCTGCCGGGATATGAAAAAACGCGCTTTATTTATATTACGACACCTGCGGGCTATAAGTCCGAAAAATTTTACCGTCCGGCGGAAGGAACAGGAAAAGCGTATGATTTCGGGCTGGTGCGTTACGATGCCGCTAAAAAAGACGGAAGTCACCGATTTGTGCAGATCACCGACTCGGAGATTTTCGGCAATGAGGATCAAAGTGAGTGGATCGAGGAACAAAAGGAATATGCCATGAATGAAAAGCCCGCTTTTATCATGCATACCGGGGATATTTGTTATGAAAAGGGATTAAAGGCCCATATCGGACTTCTGAATACGGCCAATACCTATTGCCCGGTGTATTATTCCATAGGAAATCATGATCTGGTCAAAGGGAAATACGGGGAGGAATTGTACGAGAGTATTTACGGGCCTACCTACTATTCTTTCGATGCCGGGAATGTACATTATATCGTAACCCCTATGGCGGGTGGGGATCATTGGCCCAGTTATACCCGTGCTCAGGTTGCCCGTTGGCTGCAGAACGATTTGGCTGTGGCTGCCGGAAAACCGGTTATCGTTTTTAATCACGACCTGCTGACCTCCGGTAACGAATTTGTTTTTAAAGGCAAGGATGAGGTGAGTGTGAACTTAAACGATTATAATTTGAAAGCATGGATTTACGGGCATTGGCACAATAATTTCATGAGAAAACAAGGTGAAGTCTATACGATTTCTACGGCACCTCCCGATAAGGGTGGGATCGATCATTCTGCTGCCGTGTTCCGGGTGCTGCATGTGGACGGGAAAGGCGATTTCGTATCGGAAATGAGATATTCTTATTTGGATAAAGCGATTTCTATTGCTTCTGTGTCCGATAGTTTACCTTTCCTGACCCCCGACGGGAAACTTCAGCTGTCGGTCAATGCTTATCATTCTTCCGCTCCTGTGAAAGAGGTGAAATATACTTGCTGGTCGGAGGGGAAAAAATGGCATACAGGCAAAGCCGTGAAACAAAGCGATTGGAATTGGAGTTCGGTCGTCCCCGTAAAGCCGGGCAAAGAAGGACAGGTCGTGACCGTCAAGGCGGAGGCGTTATTGTCGAACGGAGAAGTGATAACGGACGAAACTGCATTTGTTTACGGAACAGCCCGGCGTCCTGTGGTGAAATTAGGCAAGGATTGGAAAAATCTGGCGGGTAATCCGGCACATACCGGAGTAGCAGAGGCTTTATCTCCGGTGTTAGCGCCTGTCTGGATGACGAATATAGGAGCTTCGGTTTTTATGTCCTCTCCTTTGATCGCAGACGGAAAAGTGTTTGTGGCTTCTGTGGATGAAAACCTGAAAGGAGAAGCGTATATTTATGCTTTGGAGGCTGCCACCGGGAAGTTATTGTGGAAATATAAAACCAGAAATTCGATCAAAAATACCATAGCTATCGACGGCGACCGGGTTTTTGCACAGGATGCCGAGGGATATTTATATGCGGTTCGTATAAAGGACGGACAATTGAGCTGGGAGAAGAAACTGGCGGTAGCCGGATTGCCTGTTTTAGTGGACGGTATTGTGGCGGGCAATGGTGTGGTGTATGCCGGAGCGGGGAAGGGTTTGTGCGCTTTGACTGCCGATGCCGGAAGCGTGTTATGGCAGAACACCGCCTGGCCTCAGGGAGAGGGAACGACAATGACGGGAGCACTGGGGAACGGTGTGCTGGTAACAGGGGCGCAATGGAAAGGATTGTACGGAACGGATGCAGCTACCGGGAAAAAATTGTGGCAAGCCGACAAAAACGGATTGCGTAACCGGGGGGCTTCGGCTGCCGTACATGGGAATTTTATGTATCTGATTTCCCAGAAATCCCTGTTTATTTTGGAAACTAAAACCGGGCAAGTGATTGTGCGTAAGGAATTGCCGTTCGATGTGGACGTAACTTCCACCCCTTTATTGACGGATAAAATGATCGTCTTCGGCACTTCCGCTTCGGGGCTTGTGGCTTTAGACCGTGAAACGCTGGAGTTGAAATGGCAGGTGAATACCGGAGATGCCTTGGTTTATACCGCACCTTATAGCCGTCGGCCTGCTGCGACAGTAGAGACAAGCCCTGTACTTGCCAGAAATGTGATCTATGCAGGAGCTTCGGACGGTAAAATTTACGGTGTGAATAAGGATTCCGGCGAGGTGGTATGGCAATTCAATGCCGGGGCTCCGGTGTTCAGTTCCGTTGCCATTTCCGGGAATACGTTGATTGTGTCCGATTTTTCCGGAAATGTCTGTGCCTTTGCCAGCCGTTGATATGGAAATTTGAAAAAAGAAGGGATCATCCAATGCTTCTTTACAAATAAGAGGGGAGGAGCGGTGCGGGAATGGGTAGATTCTTTATGAACAGGTTTTTACTTGGTGATTTTTGTAACGGGTGATAGAATTTTTCTTATTGTTAAGAAGTTATTCCATGAAAGAATCGGGTTTTCAACCAAAGAATAAGCCCGGCATTTAGCCGGGCTTATTTTGTTTTATAAGGAATTATTTACGGAAGGTATTCCATTTAAAAGATTTCGCCTTTGTCCGGGAAGAGGTGTATGGCGATACTGTTTATATTTTCTGTTTTAAAACTTCTTTTACTTTTTCTAAATCACTGTCTGAGAGCAACGGAATTAACCGATTGATTTCATCGATCTCTTTGTCCCACCATTTGAATTGAAGCAGAATACCGATCAGTTCGTCGTCAAAGCGTTTACGAATCGGCTTAGCCGGATTCCCAGCTACGATCGTATAAGCAGAAACATCGCTGCCCACAGTGCTGTTCGCTGCAATAATCGCTCCGTCACCGATTTTTACTCCCGGCAGAATGGTAACGTTTTGTCCGATCCAAACATCGTTCCCGACAATCGTGTCGCCTTTTATCGGCATGGCAGAAAGGGGCGGAACATCTTGTTGCCAGCCTTCCAAAATATAAAACGGAAAAGTGGAAACGGCGTTCATTTGGTGATTGGCTCCGTTCATAATAAAGTTTACACCCGATGCAATCTGGCAAAATTTTCCGATCATTAACCGGTCGCCGTAAAAATCATAATGATGGGTGACATGGCTTTCAAAATCAACATCAGAAAAATAAGTGAAGTCCCCCACAATAATATTGGGATTTTTTATAGTGGGTTTCACGTATGTAACCGTTTCTAATCCGGGAACCGGAAATATTTTGTCGGGGTCGGGATATTGTCCATTTTTCATTTAAGCTGAATTTCTTTTATAAGGTTACCGCTCTTATTTCATTCCGTATGCGTAAAGAACGTATAATATACATTCCCGGGTATTTTACAAAGGTATTATCCTGCCGGGGAATTGCTGTTTTTTACAATGTAAATCCGGGCCTAATATTTCAACCATTTATAAAGTTCTTTCCAGCTTACTTTTTTCCCGTACATCAGGATCCCGATACGGTATATCTTGCCGGAAAGCCAGGTGAAAAAGATGAAGGAACCTACCAATACCGCCATCGACAGGGCGACTTCCCAGGCCGGAACTCCGAAAGGTATCCGCACCAGCATGACGATAGGTGAAGTAAACGGAATGATAGAACTCCACAAGACCAAAGACGATTCCGGGCTTTTCATCGCAGTGAAGCCGATATACAGTCCCACAACCAGAATGATAGACAGCGGGGTCATAAATTGTTGTGAATCGGTTTCGTTATCGACTGCCGCTCCGATTGCTGCAAAAAGAGAAGCATAAAGTAAATATCCTCCGATGAAATAGAACAGGAATGCTCCCAAAAATTTCAGGATAAATACCGGGTCGATCGTCAGGGCTACTTTCCGGATGATTTCCATTTGAGCGGAGCTGAGTTCTGCACCTTGCATTGCCGAGAAACCGCCGGTGATGTCGCTTGCATTGCGAAGGGCTTCCAAATCGAGTCCCGGAAGGAAAAAGGCTTGCATGATAACGATCAGTATGAAACCGAATACCAGCCAAATGAGGAATTGCACCAATCCCACAGCAGCCACTCCGATAATTTTTCCCAATAAGAATTGGAAAGGTTTTACCGAAGAAACGAGCACCTCTATGATCCGGTTTGTTTTTTCTTCGATCACGCCTTTCATCACTTGTGAAGCGTACATGAATACAAAGAAATAGATCACCATTCCGGCCACCAAACCGATTACCGAGGCGATTTCGGAAGAGCTTTCTTTAGCTTCTCCCGTATCGGATATTTTTAATGTCCTGACGAGTACAGGGGAATGAGTGGCTGCCAGCTTGGCTTCCAGGTCGGGCATTTGCGATTCGGTGATCACTTTATTCCGCTTGATGTCTTCAATCCTTTTCTGTAGCTGGGATGCGATTTCGTTTTTCAGTTCCATGGGGACTTGTGAAAAAGAATACATCGGAATATCGGCGTTGTTCATTACATATTCGGGAATCCAGATCACGGCGTAGTAATCTTTGTTTTGTTTCAGGAAATCCGGCGCTCCTTGGGCCGTAATGATCGAGTCCGCATATTCGAAGGTGTTATTATTGACCTGCTGAAACGGGGTTTCTATGGACGAAAGATTGACAACGGCGATTTTACGTTGCTGGGTGTCGTCTTTTAGAAGCATCCACATCAGAAAGGCATAGAAAATTGCAAATAGAATCGGGACGAAGATGGTCAGGACAAGGAAACTTTTTTTACGAACCCGGGTAGAAAATTCCCGGCCTATGATAATGAGTGTCTTATTCATCTGTTATATATTTAATTCCAGCCTATATGAGGCATATTCAGGAAATGGGATTGTCTTTTTTGGAAAGGAGAGAAGGGCGGTTAAAGTTCTTCCGTTTCTATTTTTCCTTCTTTCACCAGTTTAATAAAAATATCGTTCATGCCGGGGATCACCTTTTCATAAGAAATAATGTCCGTTTTATCCAGTAACCGGCGTAGTAAAGTATTGGTCGGAGAAGGCTCCAGGCGTTGCAGCGTGATGTCCATTTGTCCGTCCTCCACTTTTTGTGTCAGTATTTCATATTCTTTGCCGATATGCTCTTCCGGTTTAAATTCGCTGTCGTACCGGCACGAAAGGCGATAGGTGTTGTTGGCGTATTTGTTCCGGATCTGGTTGATCGGGCCTTCGATGATCTTTTTTGAACGGTTGATTAAGGCTATATGGCTGCATATTTCTTCGACCGACGCCATGTTGTGGGTTGAAAAAATAATGGTAGTGCCTTTTTTCCGTAATTCTAATATTTCTTTTTTCAGCAATTCCACATTGATCGGGTCGAAGCCGCTGAAAGGCTCGTCGAAAATAAGCATTTCGGGTTCGTGCAGGACAGTGGTGATGAATTGCACTTTTTGAGCCATACCTTTGGATAGTTCTTCCACTTTTTTATCCCACCATGCCTCGATGCCGAATTTCTCGAACCAGGCTTTCAGATGCTGTACGGCGTCGTGTCGGGTCATTCCTTTCAGCCTTGCCAGATAAACGGCCTGCTCGCCGACTTTCATTTTTTTATACAGTCCTCTTTCTTCCGGCAGGTAACCGATGCGGTTCATGTCTTCCGGTACGAGTTTTCTGTTTCTAAAATAAAGTTCTCCTGAGTCGGGACCTGTAATTTGGTTGATGATCCGGATCAACGAAGTTTTTCCCGCACCATTAGGGCCGAGCAGCCCATAGATAGCCCCTTCCGGTATTTCGATGGACACATTGTCGAGAGCCCGGTGGTTTGCGTAGTTTTTAATGATGTTTTTAGCTACAAAAAAACTCATAGAAATTTATTTTAAGGTATAAAGATAAAGAACAAAAGACAAAAGACCGGAATCTGAACCTGTGTCTTTTGTCTTTTTCAGTATTGTAGAGAAAATTATTCCTCCATTTCGATCATCAGTTCACCCTTCGGAATTTTGGCTCCTGCTGTGACGTTGATCTTTTTGATTTTCCCGGAAAAAGGGGCGATTATTTTATTATCCATTTTCATGGCTTGAAGTATTAACAGGACTTGTCCTTCTTTTACTTCTTGTCCCTCTTTTACCTCAATACGGAGTATCGTTCCCGGAATATGGGATTCGATCAAATAAGGATTCGGTTCTTCCCATTTCTTTCTGTTCAGCCATTTTTTGGTGAGCAGGGTTTTATATTCCACTCCGTTGAGCAGGAATTTTTCATATTTTACTGTCATTTTTACCTCCTTTAATTAGTAGATTAAAAACTTAAAAGGCACAAACTCATGCTGCTGCATGGTAAAGTTTGTGCCCTGTATAATTAAAACGGAGGGATTCCGTGTTTTTTCGCCGGAGTCATCACGGTTTTGTTGCTGGAAACTTCGATAGAGTGTTTCAGTAACAAACGGGTTTCTTCCGGTTCGATAACGGAATCGATATATCCTTTGGAAGCTGCTACATAAGGATTGGCGAATTTTTCACGGTATTCGGCCACCTTCTGTTTCCGGGTTTCTTCCGGGTTGGCAGATTCTTTGATTTCTTTACGGAAAATGATATTGGCAGCACCTTCCGGTCCCATTACGGCAATCTCTGCTGTCGGCCAGGCGAACATAAAGTCGGCTTTCAGGTGACGGGAGTTCATCGCAATGTAACCGCCGCCGTAAGCTTTACGCAGGATAACGGTTACCTTGGGTACGGTTGCTTCGCTATAAGCATACAATACTTTCGCTCCGTGACGGATTACGCCCATATATTCCTGCTCTACGCCCGGCAGGTAACCCGGCATGTCTTCAAAAGTTACGATAGGAATATTGAAGGCATCGCAGAAGCGGATGAAACGGCCTGCTTTATCGGCAGAGTCGCAATCGAGCACTCCGGCAAGCACTAACGGCTGGTTGGCGACAAATCCCACCGTTTCGCCGTCGATACGTCCGAATCCCACTACGATATTCTGTGCAAAATCCTGCTGCACTTCGAGGAAGTCGGAGTCGTCGGCAACCGCTTTGATAATATCGCGAACGTCGTAAGGTTGTGTCGGATCGGACGGCAGGATTTTGTCGATCTTATATTCTGCTTTAGGAGCTTTGGAAGGGAAAGCTTTTGCTTTACGCTGGTTGTTCCAGGGAATGAAAGTCAATAATTTTTTGATCTGGTCGAAACATTCTTGTTCGGTCATCGCAAAGAAATGAGCGTTACCGCTGATTTCGGCATGTACCCGTGCACCTCCCAGGTCTTCCATGCTTACTTCTTCTCCCAACACGGTTTTTACCACTTCGGGACCTGTGATGAACATTTTAGAAATGTTGTCCACCACGAAAACGAAGTCGGTCAATGCCGGAGAATAAACAGCACCTCCGGCACAGGGGCCGAGGATCACCGACAACTGGGGAATAACTCCTGATGCCTGTGTGTTACGGAAGAAAATTTCACCGTAACCGGCCAGAGAATCTACCCCTTCCTGGATACGGGCTCCTCCCGAGTCGTTGATTCCAATGATCGGCATGCGCATTTTAAGGGCATGATCCATAATTTTCGTGATTTTACGTGCGTGCATCAGTCCGAGCGAACCTCCTGCAACCGTAAAGTCCTGTGCATAAACAGCGACAGGTTCTCCGTAAACCGTTCCGGTACCGATTACGACACCATCTCCGTGGAGAACCTTTTTATCCATATCGAAGTCTTTTGACTGATGCTCTACGAACATGTCGTACTCGTGGAAGGATCCTTTGTCCACGATTCCTTCAATTCGCTCCCGGGCTGTCAGTTTTCCCATGGCAGCCTGCTTTTTAATAGCATCTTCCCCACCACCCTGAAGTACAATCTCTTTCCTTTTTCTTAAGTCAAGAATATTCCTTTTAAGTGACATAGTAATTTATTTTGTTAATAATTTGTGTGTGTTCGAATTGAGAATTTTACACACCATTCAGACTGCAAGATTACGTAAAAAAAATGACTTAAAAAATACATCTTAATAAGCGTGAGATATAATTGTTTGTAATACAGTGAATAATGATTCGTTTTTTAATATATTATTTCGTTTTTGCAACTTGTAAAAAACAGGGGTGTATCACAACTTACCCATCTGAAAATTCGTTTAACAGAAACAGGAATAAAGAGAGTAAATTACTAAAATAAAATAGATTATGAATCAGAAGAAATGTAAAGAAAGTGGAAGATTGAACCATTTGATCGTATATTGTAATCCGAATCCGAAATCGTTGAGTGCAGCTTATAAAGATGCGATTGTTCAATGGACGGAATTGACCGGGAATAATGTAAATGTCCGCGATTTGTATCAGGTGGGCTTTCATCCTGTAATGGAAATGGACGATTTCGATGCACAAAAGAGGGGACAGATTCCGGAAGATGTGAAGGTGGAACAGGATTATGTGAGATGGGCCGACCTGATTACGTTTATTTTTCCGATTTGGTGGGCGGGGATGCCTGCTCTACTGAAAGGATATATCGACCGGGTGTTTGTGAAAGGGTTTGCGTACCGCATGAAAGAAGAGGCAGGACAATTCGAAGGATTATTGTCGGGGAAAAAAGTGGTAATCCTGAATAATATGGGGTTTCCCTATGATTACTATGAGAAAATCGGTATGTTGAATTCTCTCAGACAGACGATGGGACAAGGAGTGTTTGCTTTTTGCGGGATGAGTGTGGTGGAACACCGGTTTTTCGGACATTTGGATGAGGCTTCCAAAGGAGAACGTGAAGGGCATATCAATACGTTGAAATTCATTTACGATAAAATCATTACCGAATTTGCCGATATGAAGAACGAAGCGAAAGCCAAAGAATAACGATTTTATCAGTGCACTTGCCGAACGACCCGCCCGACGTAAGAAATCGGGCTTCTTTTGTTGCTATTGACATATAGATAACAGGTGCCGTCGTTTTGAATGATAAGGCTGATTTTATAAGCATCGAGCGTTCCGATGACAGAGAAGCCATAGGTAATGCTTTGACGGTTTCCTCTTCCTTTGATTTTGCTGGTCGGCTGGATCATTTTTCCGCTGAAGACAATGCCTTTCGGCCCGGTTTGCGGAGTGGAGTAACCTCCTCCGTAATAGGGCAGATAACCTGCTGCTAGGCTGTCGCGGACGATAACAAAAGCACTGTCCTGGCCGATCCGGATGTTTTGGTCGCTATACGGAGTGCCCGGTTGCAGAAAATAGGAATAGTGGGTCGTGGCTATGGTGTACATCGTTTCAAACCGGTTACTGTCGATCATCGCTTTTATTTGCTGGAAATCGGTAATCGGTTGGATATTTTGTGATTTCCCTGCCTGGGGAGTCCATACTGTGATTAAAACGGATAATAAAGTGGCAAAAAAATAATGTGGTGTATTCATGGTATTTATTTTTTTGCTTGTACGTTATAACGTGCGGATAAGTTTAAAAATAGATATGAGTTCAGGGAAAACGGGAAGAAAGTAAGTGTGTGAATGAATGAGCAATTTGTTTTAAAGTTTACACAGATTAATGTTTACGCAGAAAAAATGTCCCCGAACCTGCTGCAAAAGATTCGGGGACATTTTATATTGAATCGGATTTTTTATGTCCGAAAATTGAAAAACAAAGCTTTTCTATTTCTTTTCGCCTCTGGCTGCCTATTCCTGCTGAGAAGCGTAAGCATCCGTTAAGGAAGTGATTTTCAATTGTTTTTCGAATTCCGGTTGTGAAAGCCGGGTTTGTACTTTCACCCGGTATGCCTGGCCCGGCATCAGGTTGAAATAATTATTTTCGAAAAAGTTGTCGATCCCTTCAATAGAAAGAAAAACACCTCTGGCGAATTTATCGCTGGTCAGCGTGATCTCGAAACCGTTCTCACAGGGAGTAACCGTCCTGCCGATTGCCGGTGACTGGTAATTCATGTCTTTTTGCTGCACTAAAAAATAGTGATTCTCGTAGCAATTCCCGTTTTTGTCCTGGAATTGTGCCCATATAACCACTTCTTTTTTGTCATAGCCTTTCAACAGGTCAGCCACAGGGGCGGAGTAAGCTATGTGGGAATTTTGAGCAGGTACCCGTATGTTTTTCCGGTATTGCGCCACCGTGTCGCCCGCTATCGTACTGACCGTGATTTGCAGATTACCCGGAGCGATGCTCCGACGGTCAGAGACGGTGTAAATATAAAGCGTATCGTTTTTGGCAATGGGCGACACCAGCAGATCGCGGTAAGCTTCGCGGGCAAAATAATGCTGTGCTTTCCAGCGTCCGTAATAATCCCGGCTCGACCAGGAAGCTACCGGCCAGCAGTCGTTATGCTGCCAGAAAAGAGTGCCCATACAATACGGCATATCCCGGCGGTGGGCTTCGATCGCTGTTTTGATCGCATCGCCCTGTAACAAATGGTTCATATATAGGAAGGCTTCGAAATCTTTGGGCTTGCTGTATTCGTTCAGCAAATAGGTTTCGATCAGGTTGTTGGCATGAGCACCTCCGCGCTGATGGGACATCATCACTTCGGAGGTGATGTTCCAGTCTTCCGGGTTCGGGGCATATTGCTTTACCGATTGAAATTCGGGGAAAGATTGAAAACCGTATTCGCTGAAAAAGCGGCTGCGTTCCAGGTTATAATTGGTGATGGGCACTTTCCCGTGCCATACTTCCCAATAATGGCGGTCTCCGTCGTGGTCGTTACTTTTGTTGCCGAACGTGGAGAAAGGAGAGGATGGACGATAGTCTGTGCCCGGAGCATGTTCTTTCACCACTTCCGGCAGTACCACATGATACTGGTCGGTGAATTGTTTCCATATTTTTTCTGCATATTCCGGATTCTGCCGTTCGTATTTCCTTTTCCAGCCCCAGCCGAACCAGGCATCGTTACATTCGTTGTTACCGCACCACAGGGCAATACAGGGATGATTTCGTAAGCGGCGCACATTGTCGATGGCTTCCTGCCGGATGTTTTCCAACAGTTCGCCTTCTGCCGGATATAAACTACAGGCAAACATAAAATCCTGCCAGATCATAATCCCGTATTTGTCGCAGAGTTCATAGAAATAATCGTCTTCATACGTTCCGCCTCCCCATATCCGGAGCATGTTCATATTGGCATCGACAGCGTCTTTTATGGTCTTTTCATAAACGGTACGGCTTACCCGCGGTAAAAAATTGTCGCAGGGAATGTAGTTTGCCCCTTTGGCGAATACCGGAACGCCGTTCAGTTCAAAATAAAAAGTCCTTCCGTCCTTGTCCGGTCGGGTGATTAGGCGGAGTGAACGGATTCCGGTGGTAACGGTGCGGCTGTCGGCGGATTGGCCGTTAAATGCGATTTCCGTCTGGAATTGATAAAGATGAGGTGTACCCAGTCCGTGGCTCCACCATAATTTAGGATTACGGATCGTGAATCCGGAAGTCACCTTGTTCAGTCCCTTTTGCAGGGAAGTGCGAATCGTGCCGAATGTTTTCCCGGACTCCGGGTCGCGTACCGTAAGCCGGACGTTTTCCATATTCCGGTCTGCCTGTATTTCCGCAACGACTCTGATTTTTGCGCTTTTTTCACTGACCTGATCCTGAACGATATGGATGTTTTCGATCCGGAGGTTGTCCCAGGCTTCTATATATACCGGACGCCATATACCGGATGTCACTAAACGGGGCCCCCAGTCCCAGCCGTAATGATAACCTGCTTTCCGGGCAAAAACGCTCACTTTTTTATTGAATACGCCTCCGTTTTCCGATTGATCGTTTCCTGCTTCATATTGATAGGGCAGGCTGTCCCATTTGGGAATGTCGATTTTGAGGGGAGAATGGAAATAAATTTTCAATGTGTTTTCTGCTGTCCGGATCTGTTTTTTTATATCCACCTGCCATTCCCGGAACATATTGTCGGCGGAAAGTATTTTTTGATCGTTCAGGTAAACGTCGGCATAGGTGTCGAGCCCTTTGAAGTCCAGCCGGATGTTTTCTTTGGACAGCATTTCCGGGGAAAGGGTGAAATGAGTTTCATAAATCCAGTCTTCCTTATCGATCCATTGCAAACCCCGTTCGTTCAGGCGAAAGTAAGGGTCTTCAATGATGCCGTTTGCCAGCAGGTCGGTGTGCACCACTCCGGGAACACTCGCTGGATACCAATTCGTGAGCCGTGCCTGCCGGAATTTCCAGCCTTCGTTCAGTTCTTGGCGCAAAGGAGATGCCGTGAGCAGGCCGCTATAAAGAACGGCAAAAAGTAAGCACGCGTGTTTTAAATTGTTCAATTTCATATATCGAAAATGGAGTAATTAAAATTTCTTTTGTACAAAGTTAAAAGATAATTTAAATTTGTAGAGGCTTAACAACATTATAAATTTTAGGGATATACGATGAAAACCAAAAGTGCAGATTTTATTATTGGCCCGGAAACTCCGTGGGAGAATGCCGGTGAAGGTGTTTGCCGCCAGATTATGGCATACGATGGCCAGATTATGATGGTACAGGTGAAATTTGAAAAGGGAGCGATCGGGACACCGCACGAACATTTTCACTCACAGGCGAGTTTCGTGGTCAGCGGACGGTTTGAGGTGGAAATCGGGGGTAAGAAAAAGATTTTATCTGCCGGAGACAGTTTCTATGTCGAACCGGACATGCGTCATGGAGTGGTTTGTCTGGAAGCCGGTGTGTTGCTCGATACTTTCACACCGATGCGTCTCGATTTTCTGAAATAATACATAATTGAGCGGAACGCTTGCGGGTAACTCCGGCATGAACGGCGAAGTTCCCCGTTTTTTATTCTTGATTTCCTGTTATAACGTGGAAAACGGCCTAAAGTGGAAGCGGGAATTTTATTTCCGGTTTTCCGGTATTTGTGCCCGAATCCCCTTCCCTGTGTTCCGATATAAATATTTTATTCAGGAGATTCACCTGTTTGGACTGCCTGCCGGAAACGGAATTTACGATCGACAAACACGATCTCGACTAAGCCGAAGCGGATGAATCTGGCAAGGGTGTTTTCGGCTTTGTGGCGGGGACTCCGGGCAAGGCGGCAATATTGCCCGATGGATATATCCGGATGGGAAGAAAGGTAGTCGAGCAGTAATTGTTCTTCCCGGGAATAATGGATAAATGCGCCTTTCGTCGTGACGGTTTGCTGCCAGATTTTCAGATGTACCGGATTGGCTAAAATATTTTCGTCTTTTATCCGGATGTAAGCCCATAGGCGGTTGTCGCCGTCTTTGGCAAAATAAGGTTTGTGTTTGCCCGGAGGGACGATCACTTCCAGCACGGTGCGCCCTTCCACCCGGTGGATTTTCATTTCGCATTCCACCTGAGGTTTACTGTATAGCTTTGCGGCTGCCTCGATCATGTATATTTCTTCTTCCGAACGTACGCCTGCAATTTTCCCGTTGTCTTTTACTCCCACCAATAGACGCCCGCCGTCTGTGTTGGAAAATGCCGAAAGGGTTTTCGCTATTTTCCGGGCATCCGAGATTTCGAATTTAAAATCCTGTTGCTGATGTTCTCCTTCCTCGATGAATTTATAGAGGATCGATAGTTGGTCTGCATTCATTTTCTTACCGGGAATTTTTGCTGTCTGTAAAAACTTCGCCGGGACAAATTTAGTTTGCCCCGGCGAGATATAAAAGATCGTTTAGTTTATTTAATGGTTATTTTTCCTCCCGGCAGCAAAGCCTGTATGCTATTATCGTACATGGCCGAGCAGTCGATGGCCGGTAATTGGTATTCTCCCCGGAAAGCCGCATTGCAACGGAAGCGGAAAGTTTTGGCCTGATTTTGCTGCAGGTTGAAATAGACGTAGAAGCGGTCGTCCCGGATGTCGGTGTGTTCCGCACCCTGATAAGCACTGGCATTGCCGGAAAGCCTTTCGTTGATGATCTCGAAACCCGACGGTACCAGATAGCTTAACACTAACTCGTCGTAAGTTCCGGTCAGTCCCGTGTTTCGGATCGTGATTTCTGTCGTCACGTCCTCGCCTTGCTGGAGATCGGAAATATTTAGTAACGTGCCTTTATCGTTGTAGTATTTGACACTCATCGTCAGTCCGGACATGACTTTTTCGGTAACCACTTCCAGCGGAGCCGAAGAGTTGATCAGCCGGGCATAAAGATTGCCTTTCCCGTTGTTGGTGACTTCGGCGGAAGTTTTTCCATCCCTGAGCTCCAATCTTTGCTGGTAGATCGTTTTTTCGGTTTTTACATTCTCTTTGCCGGAAGGCGTTGTAACCAGAATCGTGATCCCTTGCTGGCTTCCCAGATATTTCCTGACATAGAGAGCCGCAGCGTGAAGGGAGTAAGCCGTTTCCTGTGTGCTGTACCAACGGCTCGATCCCATTGCTTTTGAAATTTTCTCCAGCATGCGGTAAGCATCCTGTTGTTTGTTCAGGGTAACCAGAGATTGCAGGATGATCGCCATATCCCTGGTGTCCGATCCGAAGCTACCTCCGGTCTGGCGGTAGGGAGAAACATCCTGGGAGATATTTTCTACCATTTTCTCTGCCATTTCGTGATGGCCTGTCAATTCATAGGCGGAAGCTAACAACCATTGAGAGGTTACCCGTTTTAAATCGCTTTCTTTCAGCCGGTTCATAGCTGCCTGGTCGGGTTTTCCGGCCAATGCCAGCACATATAAGCGATAGGCTTGTTCCTGCTGGTCCCACGGGCTCGTGTTGTTCCAGCCGTTTGCCGCCCGCCGCAGGTAATTGACAGCGTTTTGCAGCATCTCCACCGGGACGAAATAGCCCTGGCTTTGCGCTGCCGTTAGGAATTGTACCACATAGATACTTACCCACGAAGAGATATAATCGCCTCCCGGCCAGTAAGCGAAGCCTCCTTCCGGCGTTTGATACGAGCGTAAACGGTTGATTACTTCCTTGATGTTCGTTTCCGTTTGTTGCTTTTGTTCTTGTGTCAGGGACAGCAGGTCGTTGAGAGCCAGTTGCGGAAATGCCTGTGAAGTGATCTGTTCGGCACAGCCGTGAGGGTATTGAAGCAGGTCGTTGATCCTCTGTTCCAGATTTAACGGCGGGATGGAAGACACTTCTAGCACGGATTCCGGTTCTGCCCCGGAAAGCGAGGCATTGAACGATACTTTTTCTCCTGCCTTTACTTCTTTTTCTTCTATATGGGTGATCCGGGGATTGGGGATACGTATGGTGACATCTTCCGTAACCAAAGCTTTTTCTTCTCCGGATTGAGCTTCCGTGCGAAGAGTGGATACCCCTGTTTCCTCATTGATCCGGGCTTTAAAATAAATCACTTTTTCGCCTTTACTGTCGAAATGTACTTTTTGAGTACCGCCGTCCAGCAAGGTCAGTTTATCGTCGGTAGTCATTTTAACGGTAACGTCTTTGATGTTTTCCTTCATGGCGAAAACAGTTACCGGAATGTCTATCCGGTCGCCGGGGGTGAACAGGCGGGGCAGGGCTACCGATAGCATCAGCGGATTGTTTACGGTGCTGCTGGGAGAAGTGGAGCCGTACTGTCCGTTGGTGGCGGCTACGACCATCGTACGTACCTCGCCGATGTATTCCGGCATGCGATAGGTGTGGGTTTGCTTTTCTCCGGCTTTTAAGGTGAACGGCCCGTCGAAGATTACCACGGGCTTGAAACGGTTTGTTTTTTCATCCTGTATGGATTTCAACGCTTCGTCGCCGCCCACGGCAAAGGCCTTATCCAAACGGGCTCCGTAAGCTCCGTAAATGTAGTCGTATAGGTCCCAGGTCTTTACGCCCAGAGCTTCCCGGGCATAAAAAGCATTGAACGGATTCGGGGTGCGGAAAGTGGTAAGGGAGAGCAAGCCTTCATCGACAATGGCGATGGTGTAATTCATCGGCTTGCCGTTTTTCTCTTTGACCTCCACCGTGAATTCTTTTGCCGGGCGCAGTTCTTTGGCGACCTGGGCTTCCGGGTTCAGGCGCAGGCTGGCATCTTCCACGTTTACGTTGATCACGCCGTAAAGCCGGACAGGATGGTCGTTGTCCCGGGTGGCGTAAGGCTGAATCAGGGAAACGCTGATGTATGTGTTGGGACACATCTCGCCGACTGCGTCTATTTCCACCGTCGTCGATCCCGCTTTTGCCGGTACCCGGAATATTTTAGAAATGGATTTACCGTTTTCAAGGCTGACAATAGCCACGCCGCCAATTGACGACGGGATTTGCACTTTGATTTTTTCACCCGTTTTATAGGCTTTCTTGTCGGTGCTCAGGTGCAGCATCGTGGCAACATCGCTGCCGCCCGCGTCTCCCCAGCTCCCGAAATAGGCGATGATGCCGGATGAATGGCCGGAAGGATCGGTGGCGCGGATAAAATAGCGCCCGTAGTTATCGATGTTCAGGTCTGTGGAAAAGGTTCCGTTTGTGGCCTGTACATTTTTTTCCAGCACTCTTTTACTGTAATTCCTGTTGATGTAGGAGCCGATGTTTTCGTCTTCGGAATCCCACCACCAATGCCAGTTTAACTTGAATACCTCGATTTTGATCGTGGCATTACCCGTTTTTTCGCCGGTGGGGGAAACGGTCACTCCGTTCAGGCGCACCGGCTTTTGTGTGGAATACCAATTGTCGTCGGATTCCGGTAAGCGGATACCGACATATTCCGTATAAGGAGAATAGCGAATGGTTTGGTTGTTGATACTGAAATCCCCGCCGTTCTCAAATACCCGGGTCGTGAAGCCGGCGTTCAGGATGCCGGGAGCATTATCGGCCGTCAGTTTTTTCAGGCTGAATGAATAATTCCCGGCTGCATCGGTCGTTCCGTCGAACAACGTTTCCGAACTCGGCTCGAAATATCTCGATTTATCGGCGAACGTGTAGTCCGGATATTCCGGGAATCCTCCGTTTGCATTGTAAAGCCTTACTTCCGTAATTGCTTTCAGGTTGGAAGTAGGGGCTCCGTTCAGCCATTTGGTTGCGACTTTCACAGGGGCGGAGGACACTCCGTTGCCGATCACTTTTTCGTTCGGGAAAGAAAGATTGATCGCTAAGCGGTTCGCTTTTACCGTTTCGATTCTTAACGTCTGCGTGAAAGTCAATCCCCCTACCCGGAATATGGCATTCCAATATCCGGTAGGAGCGTCTTCGCCGGTGCTGAATGTGAAACAGTTGATGTTATTTTTCCCGATGCTGCCTTTCAGGGTTTGTACCGTATTGCCGTTCGGATCGATTAGCCGGGCCACGATAGGATGGCCTATCGGTAATACGTTCAGTTTGTCTTCCAGTATCAACGACAGGTAAATATCGTCGCCCGGACGCCACACTCCCCGTTCTCCATAGATGAAGCCCTTTACGCCCATTTGCACATGCTGTCCGCTGACATCGAAATTACTGAGCGAAAGGGCTGTTCCGTCCGCCACTTTCAGCCATGCCCGGTCGTTGCCTTTTTGTGCCCGTACGGTGAAAGCCGTACCGTTGGGTTTCAGTTTCACAAAGCCTTCTTTGTTCGTCCAGGCTGAATCGATTCTTTGATTTTGGAAATTGTATAACGATATGTTGCAATCGGATACGGGAGAAGCCGTAGCCAAATCGGTGACACAGACCGTATAGTTGTTGTCTTCCCCTTTTTTGGCAAGCAGGCCGAGAGAGGTATTGATGATGTTGCGGGATACGAATCTCGATCCGTTGTAATAGGATATATCACAAGGATTGTCGGCTTGATCCCAGCTATAGCCGTCGGGATATTCGTATTCACTGTAATAATAATCGGGATTGTCCCACTTTTGCAAATCGGGGGATTCCGAATCGTTCCCTTCGTCTGCGCAATTCAGCGTGGTGTACGATTTTTTAAACCTTAGCTGGATGCGGTAGATAATCCCTTTTTCCAATTTTACCAATTTGGAAAGGTTGATTGTAAAATCGTTCCAACGGTTCAGGTCGAGGCCCGGATGATCCTGTGTCAGATCGATTTTGGTCATAAAAACGGGACGTCCGGTGCGGTTCAGTTCCCGCCGGGTATTATATGTGTTTTCCTGTAAAAAGAAATTCATATTTTGATCCGGCACCCGGATAATCATCAGATCCACCGCTTTCAGGGCGATAGCCGAGAAAGGGATAAGGACATTTTGTTCGTCCGGGACGATTACCCCTTTGCCGATCAGTTCCACGGCCGGTTTTGCCGTAGCGACTTTTACCGTGCGGAAGTAATCCTCTGACAGCAGATTCCCGCTTGCGCTTTTTATACCGCGCTGAATTCTGACGTCCAGGGATTCTGCCGATTCGTTAGCGGGCATATAGACGTAAATGACGTTGTTCTGTATCTTATAGTTGATCCGGGAGCTTTGATTTATGGAGATCAACCCGTTCAAATCCTGTGACGGATCGAGTTTTTCCGACATGAAAATGCTGATAACTGCCGGGCGGGCATCGCTGGCTTTGACGTTCAATACCTGGAGTTGTTCCAGCTCCGGTATAGCGATATCGGTTTTATCGGTTTTGTTGTTTTGCCCGATAGAGAGCGTTAAGGTCTGAGCCTTCTGTTTTTTCCTGATGTTCGGAATCGTGAGGTTGTGTTTGTTATCGGCGTGATTCCATTCCAAAGGCAGGGCGATGCCGTCGAGGGAGGCCGTTACCTGCTTTTCGAGGGTTTCGGGATCGATATAATCCGAGCTATACAGAACGGCCTGATAAGAGAGGAGGCTATCGTTCTGGCCTGTCAGCAGGTCGCCTGCATCCAAGCGGGTGAGCAGGGGAATGATTTTAAATTCGAATTTGAATGTCCTGTATTCTGCCGGAACATCGTTCAACGCACCCAGATTAAGGCTGGCCGTGTAGGAAACACCGTTCTGAAAGCGTTCTGCCGGAATAAATTCAATGCAATTGTTTTCTTTCAGCACCAATTCTCCTTTTGCGGCAGGCGTGATCTTTAAGATTTCAGGGGGTAGGGTGCTGCCCGGCTGAAAGCCTTTGTCCGGTTTATGGTTTAAACATACCTGGACGGATGAACTCGATTTTATAATTCCACTGGTATAGCCGGTAATGTAATTACTGAAATCGGCCTGTTTTTTTTCGGAGCAGCCGGACAAGAGAAAAACCAGCCCGATGAATGCGAAGCAAGAAAATAGCTTATGGTTCATAGCAGTTTTTGGGTTTGTATTATCTTCACAAATTTATGAAAATATTCCATCATCCAAAGGGAATATACCGGTTTTTGCCGTTGCAGGGAAAGGATTCGGTAACTTCTGGAAAATAAGTTTATTGCGTTGAATGTTATGTTTACGATTCCGCCCGGAAATTTCGGTTGGGGAAAAATTGATCTTTTTTAACTGGATTATTCTTATAATTTGAATTTCATGACCGATTTATCCGATTTATGATGTAAATTTGTCTTTCTATTGAACATACCATATAAAAGGATATTTATGAGAATTGCTGTTGTCGGTACAGGATATGTTGGATTGGTTTCCGGGGCTTGCCTTGCAGAAACCGGAGTTACGGTTGTTTGCGTGGATGTGGATGCCTCTAAAATACAAAGATTGAATGGAGGCGGTATTCCGATTTATGAGCCTGGCCTGGCCGATATCGTGGCAAGAAACCGTGCCGACGAGCGTTTGTTTTTCACAACGTCTCTTCGGGAAGCTTTGGTGAAGGCCGATGCCGTTTTTATTGCCGTAGGTACACCTCAGGACGAGGATGGGAGTGCCGACCTGAAATATGTGCTGGGAGTGGCGAGGGAGATCGGTGAGCTTTTGGAGAATTACATGGTGGTGGTGACCAAATCGACCGTGCCGGTGGGGACGAATCAGAAGGTGAAAGAAACGATCGCCGGGGAATTGGAACGCCGGGGCGTGGATATTCCGTTCGATGTGGCTTCCAATCCCGAATTTTTAAAAGAGGGGGACGCCGTGAACGATTTTATGATGCCCGACCGTATTGTGGTGGGCGTAGAGACCGACCGTGCCCGCAAGGTGATGGAACGCCTGTACCATGCTTTTCTATTGAATAACATTCCTATTTATTTTATGGACATTCCTTCGGCGGAAATGACGAAATATGCGGCAAATTCCATGTTGGCGACCCGTATCTCGTTTATGAACGATATTGCGAATCTTTGCGAAATTGTCGGTGCGAATGTAGAGGCCGTGAAAAGGGGGATCGGTAGCGATACGCGTATCGGAAAGAAATTCCTCAATGCCGGATGTGGCTACGGCGGCTCTTGCTTTCCAAAGGATGTGAAAGCATTGATCAAGACCGGGGATGAACTCGGTTATAGCATGGAGGTACTGAAGGCTGTCGAATCGGTGAACGACCGGCAAAAAGAAGTGTTGTTCAGTAAGATTCAGAAACATTACAACAATGATTTGAAAGGGAAACGTTTCGGCATGTGGGGATTGGCTTTCAAGCCTTCTACCGACGATATGCGCGAAGCGCCTTCTTTGGTTTTGGTCGAGCAATTGTTGGAGGCGGGGGCGATTGTCCGTGCTTACGATCCCGAAGCGATGAAAGAGTGCCGCCGTAAGATAGGTTGCCGGATCGAGTATGCCCGGAATATGTACGATGCCTTGTCCGGAGCCGATGCCTTGATTATTGTAACCGAATGGCCGGAATTTAAAGTGCCGAAATTTACTTTTATCGAAAAAGCGCTCCGTGAGAAGGTGATTTTTGACGGCCGGAATATATATAGCCCTGAACAAATGCAGGAATTCGGATATACTTACTACGGAATCGGACGCTAAATATGGGGCGGGAATTGCATATATTGTTTATTGTTAATCCTATATCGGGCTTAGGCCTGGGGAAAGAGTTGCCGGACAAGATTAAAAAATTGCCGGAATACGATGATGTGGCATACGATATTGTATTCACAAAATATGCCGGGCATGCGACAAAATTGGTGGAAGAGGCGCGTTCAGCCCGGAAATATACCCATATTGTAGCCGTAGGCGGGGATGGAACCGTGAACGAGGTGGCCTCGGCTTTATATGGAAGCGATATAGCCTTTGCGGTCGTATCGCTGGGAAGCGGAAATGGTTTTGCCCGTCATTTGGGGTATTCGATGTTTATGAATAAAGCATTGAAGCAGGTTTTATGCGACAGTTACGCCCAGATCGATATGCTGCAAATCAACGATAAATTTTCTTTGAATGTCAGCGGGGTGGGATTTGATGCGGAGGTTGCATACGAATTCAATAAATTGAAGTTAAGAGGGGTGTTTTCTTATATTTATGCAGCGATCAAGTTGTGGTTCCGCTATCCGGAAAAAAAATACCGGATTATCAGTAACGGGAAAGTGATGCGGGTAAGTTGTTTTATCCTTAGTTTCGCCAACAGTTCGCAGTATGGAAACAATGCCTTTATCGCTCCGCATGCTTCTGTTCGTGACGGTTTGATGGATATTTGCATTTTAAAGCGTCCGGCATTTCTGGAAATTTTGTGGTTTCTGGTTTTTTTTATGAATTCGAAAATTTATAAGCTTTCTTATTACCGGGAGCTTCAATGTGAAGAAGCGATTGTGGAAGGAGATATCAGCCATGTGCACATCGACGGGGATGCTCATTTTATGGAATCCCCGATCCAGTTGAAGATGCACAAAGGGGTATTGAAGGTAGTCGTCCCCAAGTTTGTTCAGTAAGAGATTATTTTAAAAGATAACATCAGGGAAGTGATGTCCCTGAATCTGTCAATATATTCAAGGTATGGACCATTACAGGCAAATTTTCCCCCATCCCCGGCTCATGCCTTATATCCGTTATTATTGGATATTGGAAACCGTTTATGAGGGTATTACTCCCGAGCGCGTCATTCCTTTCGGGGCTATGCAATTGTGCTTTTACCGGGGGAATGTGGTTTGCGGGACAGACCGGCTCGATGCCGGGAGCTTGCTGTGCGGGCAGACCGTGAATTATTGCGATGTGCTGACGGAGGGAAAAATCCGTATTGTTGCCGTGATGTTCCGGCCTTTGGGTGCAGGAGCTTTCTTCGCTATGCCGATGCAGGTACTCGCCGGGCAAAAGGTAAAAGCGGGCGACCTGGACGATCCTGCCTTAAAAGAGTTGGAACAGAGGATTGCCGAAACGGACGAGGCCGATATTTGCGTGGCTTTACTGAACTGTTTTTTCCTGGATCGCTTAGTACCTTTGCAGGGGTATAACCGGTTCCGGCTGGACAAGGTGATAAACGTGATCCGGGAAAACGGCGGAAATGTTTCTGTACGGTCGCTGGCGGATGCCGCTTGCCTGAGCGGAAAACAATTTCAGCGCGTATTTGCCGAGCATGTCGGTTTAAACCCTAAAGAGTACATACGTACGGTGAGATTTCAATACGCTTTATCCCTGCTGTCGAACACTTCTAAAGGCCGATTGACCGAATTGGCTTACGATTGCGGGTATTACGATCTGGCGCATTTGATCGGAGAGTTTAAAATTTTCTCCGGCTATACTCCTAAAGAGTTCCTGTCTATTTGTGCGCCTTATTCCGATTATTTCGAATAAGGCATTTCCGAATGTCCTTTTTTTCCAATTTTGAGCGAAAGGAAGTCCTTATTTTTGTCGGGACAAATCAATAATACATTTCAAAATGGAAAAATTACTTGCATTTTTTGAGATCCCTGCGGCCGATTTTAGCAGGGCGGTAAAATTTTATGAGACTGTTTTACAGTTGGAACTCGCCGTGAGCGAGTGTGAAACCGAGAAAATGGCTCTCTTCCCTGCCGGGGAAGGAGAAATATCGGGGGCTATTTCGTGGGCGGAAGGGTTTGAGCCTTCCACTAAAGGTGTCTTGATTCACTTCCGGGTGGAGGATATATCGGACACGATTACCCGGATTGAAAAGCACGGAGGAAAGATGATCCGTCCTAAAACTAAAATCGAATGTGAAAACATGGGATATTTTGCTATGTTTGAAGATTGCGAAGGGAATACGATCGGTCTTTATGCGGATAAATAAGCCGATCGGGTAGTACTGACGGAAAGATCGGATTAAACTGAAAGGGAATCGAAAAATAAAAATCGATTCCTTTTTTGTTCATTATTTCAGAGGATATGCTGATTTTTCCGGATGAATTCCAATACATTGGATCGTATTGGAATAAAAGTAATCCGGGCTATCCGGATTATTTTTTTGTATTGCTTTCCGCCGGAGAGATGCCCAATTCCTGTGCTGCTTTAAACATGTAGGCCCTGGCTTCTTCGGGATTATTGCCGATCACTCCGTCGAGGATCGCTTCTTTTATGGCATTTTTGATGTCGCCTATCGCCCGGCAGGGAGGAAGGTTGAAGGTTTCGATAATTTCTTCCCCGCTGATCGGAGGCTGGAAGTTACGAATGGAATCTTTTTCTTCCACCTCTTTCAGCTTTTTGCGCACGAGCTGGAAATTGGACAGGAAGCGTTTAACCTTTTCTTCGTTCTTGGAGGTGATATCCGCCTCGGCAAGCGTCATCAGGTCGTCGATATCGTCGCCTGCATCGAAAAGCAAGCGGCGTATTGCCGAATCGGTCACGATCTCTTCCGCCAAAACGATAGGACGCATGTGCAGATTGACCAGCTTTTGAACGTATTTCATCTTTTCGTTTTGCGGCAGTTTCAGACGGTTGAAAATCTTGGCCACCATCCGTTCCCCTACGTGATTATGACCGTAGAATGTCCAGCCTTGTCCCTGTACGAACTTTTTCGTGACGGGTTTGGCAATGTCGTGCAGCAGGGCTGCCCAGCGTAGCCAAAGGTCGTCGGAATAAAGCGATAAAGTATCGAGGACGGTCAGCGTGTGGTAGAAATTGTCTTTATGCTTAATGCCGTTTACCGATTCCACGCCTTTTAAGGCTGTGAGTTCCGGGAAAAATATCTCCAATAATCCGGCTTTATCCAGCAAGAGGATACCTTTGGAAGGTTCTGGCGAAAGCATGATTTTATTGAATTCGTCCATAATCCTTTCGGTGGAGACAATAGGCAGGCGGTCTTTGTAGCCGGCAATTGCCTGGAATGTTTCGGCTTCGATCCGGAAATTGAGCTGTGAGGCAAAGCGGATGGCCCGCATCATCCGGAGCGGATCGTCCGAAAAGGTGATACCCGGCTCCAGCGGAGTTTTTATCAGACGGTCTTCCAGATGTTGCAACCCGTCGAAAGGGTCGATCAATGTGCCGTAGTCTGCCGGATTCAGAGAGATAGCCAGAGCGTTGATTGTAAAATCCCGGCGTTTCTGGTCGTCTTCGATCGTCCCTTCCTCTACCACCGGTTTCCGGGAATCGGAACGATACGATTCCTTCCGTGCTCCTACAAATTCAATTTCCATTCCTTTATATCGGAACATAGCCGTCCCGAAATTCTTAAATACGGACACCGTGAGATTGCCCAAGCGTTTGGCTGTCGCTTCCGCCAGTTCGATACCGCTTCCGTGCACCACAATGTCTATATCTTTGGAGGGGCGGTGTAACAATAGATCGCGCACATAACCCCCGATCACATAGGCTTCTATTCCTTTTTCGGCTGCAATGTCGGAGAGTATTTGAAATATAGGGTGTTTTAACGGTAACTGCATGGATTCGAAATCTAAATTATGGATGACAAAAATACCAACATATAATGTATCTGCCAAATTGCGGGGGAACTATGGTTGTAATGATTTTGAAAAGGAATACGGGAACGGGAGGGAGGCTGTCCGTCCGGTAACGGGAAATATAAAATCCGGCGCTCGTAGTATCGTAGTTTTGTGGTAGTTGATACTATTTTGCGCCGGACTCGCCAGAAAAAATGATTGTTAAGTCGGAGTTATACAATTCCTGAAAAGCCCATGAAGGCCATGGCTAACAGCCCTGCCGTTACCAAAGCGATCGGAGAGCCTTGCATCCCTTTGGGAATGGAAACCAATTCGAGGTGTTCACGAATACCTGCGAAAATGGTCAGGGCAAGTCCGAAGCCCAGAGCGGTCGATCCCGCAAAAACAACGGATTCCAGTAAATTGTATTCTTTTTGGATGACCATGATTGCGACACCCAAAACGGCACAGTTGGTGGTGATCAGCGGTAAGAATACACCTAATGCCTGATAGAGTGAAGGGCTCACTTTTTTCAGGATGATCTCGACCATTTGCACCAATGCAGCGATAACCAGGATAAAGGTGATGGTCTGCATAAACTGGATATTGAATGCGTCCAATATCGCTTTCTGAATGATGAAGGTAACGATTGTCGCCAGGATAATGACAAAGGTTACGGCTCCCGTCATGCCTAAAGCAGTGGAAACTTTTTTAGAAACACCTAAAAACGGGCAAATTCCGAGGAATTGTGCCAGCACGATGTTGTTTACAAAAACTGCTGCTATGAATATTAATATATATTCCATCTCTTTTTAATTTAAAAAGCGTCGGCAAGCTTTTTCGAATGCCCGAATTTACAAACTTTTTTGTAAAAATGAATTTGACGCTATTGGTATAATTAAGCTTTTCTAATTTTATTAACCAGGGCGATCAGGTAGCCTAAAGCGATAAACGCTCCCGGTGCCAGTACAAATACCAGCATACCGTAGTTTTCATTATATACGGTCAGATTGAATATTTTACCGCTTCCTAAAAATTCCCGGATAGCTCCCAGCAGGGTAAGGCTTATCGTAAATCCCAGCCCCATACCTGCGCCGTCGAGCATGGACGGGAACGCCTTGTTTTTAGATGCGAACGCTTCGGCACGCCCCAATACGATGCAGTTTACAACGATCAATGGGATGAACAGGCCTAAAGCGGAGTGCAGGGAAGGCAGATAAGCCGCCATGCACATATCTACAATGGTTACGAAAGCTGCAATGATAACGATGAACGACGGGATACGGATTTTATCCGGAATCAGATTCGCTACCAGGGAAATAACCAGGTTGGACATAATCAGCACGAAAGCTGTGGCAAGTCCCATCCCCATACCGTTGATAGCCGAAGTGGTTACTCCCAGGGTGGGACACATTCCCAGCAACAGGACGAAGGTCGGGTTTTCGTGGAATAAGCCGTTGGTAAATGTTTTTAAATTGCTCATAACGAGGTTTATAAATATTGTTTACTTTTAATTCTGAGTCGTTGCGCCGGAAGATGCGTCTGCGTTTCCGGACAAAGCTGCCGAAGCACGGTTTACGGCATCGAGGAATGCACGCGAAGAAATGGTGGCTGCCGTGATTGCATCGACATCTCCTCCGTCTTTGCTCACTTTAAGTCCGTTTCCTCCCGGATTTTTTCCGATAATATCGCCTTTGCCGTCTTTCACGAACCAGGTATCCATTTTAGAACCCAGTCCCGGTGTTTCTTTATGTTCCAGCACAGAATAGTTGGAAATCGTTCCGTCGGGGTTGAAACCGACCATTAACCATATTTTTCCACCGAATCCATTATTGGTGTAGGTTTTGACGGCCGTCCCCACTAATTCTCCGTTTTTCTTTGCCGGATAAAATTCCAATTCTCCGCCGTCGGGTGTCTGAACTTTCCAGACGTCGGCATTGGGGTCGTTGTCAAATTCTCCCGGTATCACCTGGCGGATTGCGTTCACTTGTTTGGCTTCTTTCGCCGCTTCTATCGGGCCGGCGGTTAAAGTCTGAACATAACCGACAGCGGCCGAAGCGATCAGGGTTACGCTGAATAATACGACCACCATGTTGGTGAAGTTTGATTCTAATTTTTTTCCCATCACTTATATATTTTAATTTTTGATTTGCCTGCCGGAACGTTTACCGGCGGGGCAAATTGCCGGTTATGCAAATCGTTTTGGTTTACAGTATCTGTTAATCAAAGGAGTAAAGGCATTCATAATCAGGATTGCAAACGACATCCCTTCGGGATAAGCGCCGAAAAGACGAATCACAACCGTGATGATCCCTATACCTATGCCGTAGATCACCATCCCTTTGGTTGCCATGGGCGAGGTGACGTAATCGGTAGCCATAAAGATCGCTCCCAGCATCATACCTCCCGTAAGCAGGTGGAAAAGGGGAGAGGCGAATTGCTCCGGGTTGCAAAGGTGCAGGATACCGGCAAATGCAAATACCGTGGCAAAAATGGTTACCGGGATATGCCAGGTGATGATCCGGGTGAAAAGCATATAGGCAAATCCCACCAATAAGGCGAGAGCCGCTACTTCACCTAAGCTACCGCCCATATTTCCGATCAACATGTCTTTGTATCCCAAAAAACCGTCGGCAGATAAAACGCTCGATACCGATTGGTTGGTTTTAACGGCTTCTTTCAATAGGGCGAGGGGAGTGGCCCCTGTTTGCGCATCTACATAGGACGAAGCGAAACCCAGGGCTTTCGGCCATGTGGTCATTTGTACTGGGAAAGAGATCAGCAGGAATACACGTCCCACCAATGCCGGGTTAAAGATATTGCAACCTAAGCCGCCGAAGCTCATTTTTCCTACGCCGATGGCCACTAACGCTCCGATAATCACGATCCACACCGGAAGGTTGGAGGGAACGTTGAAAGCCAGCAGCACGCCTGTAATGATGGCAGAACCGTCGAAAATAGTAGGTTGCTGTTTCAGCAGGAATTTCTGGATCACGTATTCGAAGAACATACACGCCAGTACAGAGGTCAGCGTGACGATAATCGCTCCCATGCCGAAAAAAAGAATAGAGCAAACGAATGCCGGAATAAGCGCTATAAGTACCCCGTACATGTTTTTTTCGATGGAATCACCGCTGTGCACATGAGGGGAAAGAGATATAACCAATTTATTCATTGTTTTAGATTTTCTGATTTTATTTTTTTCTGTTTCTGATCATTGCGCCTGTCCGTGTTTTTCCCAGGCGGATATAATCGAGCAGAGGACGGTCTGAGGGGCATGTGAAACTACAAGAACCACATTCGATGCAATCCATCACTTTCTCTTCTTCCAGGCGATCGGTGAAATTGAATTGCGACAGTTTCGCCAGCAGATAAGGTTCGAGTCCCATCGGGCAGACAGACACACATTTGCTACACCGGATACAATTGCGCACGGGTTTCCGCCGGGCATCTTTTTCGTTCATGAGCAGGATACCGCTCGTCCCTTTCATGACCGGAGAGTCGATATTTAGCATCGCGCGTCCCATCATCGGACCTCCGCCGATGATTTTCGCCGTGTCTTCCGGGATTCCTCCGGCAGCTTCCAGCAATTGACGTACCGGAGTTCCGATACGGCAAAGAAAGTTCCCGGGATTTTTTACAGATTTCCCGGTTACCGTGACAACTCTTTCCACGAGTGGTTTATGTTTCATAACGGCCTCGTAAACAGCTAAGGCCGTTCCTACATTTTGTACGACAGCGCCGACGGCAATGGGTAATGCGCCCGACGGAACAGCCCGTCCCGTAGTGGCCATGATCAATTGCTTTTCGCCTCCTTGCGGATATTTCACCTTTAAGGGGCAAACTTCGATGCCGAGCACCTTATCCACGATTTTTTGCAGACGTTCGATAGCGTCTTTTTTATTGTTCTCGATACCGATGATCGCTTGCTTTACGTCGATCGCTTTCATCAATATTTGTACGCCTATCACGATTTCTTCTGCCCGTTCCAGCATGATCCGATGGTCGGCAGTCAGATAAGGCTCGCATTCAACCCCGTTGATAATCAATACTTCGGCTTTATTGCCGGGAGGCGGTGTCAGTTTTACCTGGGTGGGGAAAGTAGCACCTCCCATACCCACAACTCCGGCAGCGGCAATCGCTTTGATAATTTCTTCCTTCGTCAGGTTGTTGTTCAGTTCTATTTTTTCAGAACGCTTGATTTCCGGCATCCATTCGTCGCCTTCGGTTTTGATGGTGATGGCGGGTTTGGAAATTCCGGCAGCATCCATGACGTTGTCGATGGAAACTACCGTTCCGGAAACCGAACTGTGAATGTTGGCAGAAACGAATCCGGAAGCCTGAGCTATCAGTTGCCCTGCTTTTACCTGATCGCCTTTTTGTACAACCGGGGTTGCCGGAGCACCGATGTGTTGTCCGAGCGGAATGATCACCTGTTCAGGAACAGGTAATACTTTTATTTTCTCGCCTGATGATAATTTATTTTCAGGTGGATGAACACCACCAATTTTGAAAGTCTTTAACACAGCGTATAAATTTTAGATTAATGATTTAAGATTTGAGATTGATTCTGAAATCTATCATCTATTCTTTATCGTTTTCAAATTTTAAAGTCGATTTCGGGTTCCTCCATTTTCAGGGAAGCCGGTTTTTCAGACGATGCCTTCTCCTGTTCCGTTTGCAGGGCGATTGGTTCTTCTGCCTGCTTTTCTTCCATCGGAGCGGGTTCTGCTGTTTCCGCCTTTGTTGCTGCAACGGGTTCGGCAGTTTTGTCCGGAACCGGCTCGGCGGTGGTTGTCTTTTCGCTTTCAGCCGGCTCTACGGCCGGAACTGGCTCTGCTTTCCCTGCCGGAGCCGTTGTTTTCTCCGGTTTGGCGGTTGCTTCTTCCGGCTTCTTAGTATCTTCCGGTTTCGCCGGTGAAACGGTTTCCGTTCGGGCTATCGGAGCCGCTGTCGGTGCTTCTTCCGGTTTTATCGTTTTTTCTTCCGGCTTTTGTGTATTCTCCGGTTTAGTCGGTGCCGGAGCGGGTTTCGGTGCTGCCGGTTTGGTAGGAGTGTCTTCCGTTATTTTTCTGGGAGGAAAATTGGTTTCATGAATGGCTCCGGTGGGGCATACGCTGACACATTTCCGGCACAAGCGGCATTTGCTATAGTCGATATAAGCCAGGTTATTTTCAAGAGTGATCGCCTCGAACGGACATTCTTTCACACATTTGCCGCAGCCGATACAGGCCACTTTACATGCTTTGCGGGCAACGCCGCCTTTATCTTTATTTACACAGGAAACGAATACCCGGCGGTCTTTCGGCCCTTTGTTGCGCAGTTCGATAATATTTCGTGGACAGGCTTTTACACAGGCCCCGCAGGCTACGCATTTATCATCCGACACTTCCGGTAAAAGAGTTTCCGGATTCATGTGGATTGCATCGAACGGGCAGGCGGTAACACAGTCGCCACATCCAAGACAACCGAATGCACAGGCCGTGTCTCCAACATACAGGCTGTGTTCGATCGCGCAGGAACGCGCTCCGTCGTATTCGCTGGTGCGGGGACGGTTGGTGCAGTTGCCGTTACAGCGTACCACGGCGATTTTAGGCGCCTGGGCTTTTACTTCGCGTCCCAGCGCAGCGGCAATCTGGCTCATGGTACTTGCACCTCCGACCGGACAACTGATTCCGTCCAAAGTGTCTGATTTCACCGCAGCTTCCGCCAATCCCCGGCATCCCGGATAGCCACAGCCTCCGCAATTCGCTCCGGGCAAAAGTCCTTCCACTATATCGATGCGCGGATCTTCTTCTACTTTAAATTTTTGTGCAACTAAATAGAGTATCACAGCCGAAGCGATACCGATAGCACACAATGAAATAATAGTAATAACAATTGTACTCATGTTTAATATTTATAGTTATTCCAATTTTCTCGTTTCTATTTCGTCCCGGTCTTTTTTACTGACGGTGAATTTTATTTTTTTTCCAATCTTGTTTCTGAATAAATAAAGAGCCCAGAAATAACCTGCTAAAAGGACAAGACTTGCCGTGGCTGCCGCCAATTCGCTGGCTCCTGCCCGGACAAGAAAGAATATCGCTGAAATGATAAGAATGGAAGGGAGCACGTAGGCCACGATAACAGAGTAGATCGCATTTCCCATTGCTGCATTGACAACAACCCGGTCACCTGCTTTGATTTCAAAGGCAGGGCGTTCCGCTATGATGACTTTTTGTTTCATGTCCGACATTCCACATGCACCTTTTGCATGACAACCGGAACAGGCCGAATGGCTGTAAATCACGACTTCAATCGTTTGTGCTTTGACATCCCGAACAATCCCTTCATGCCATATACTGTCTTTTGCTGTCATACCCGTGTTTGAAAATATGCGCAAAGGTAATATTAAAAAGGTTAAAACTGCAAGTTAAATCGGTTAAAAGTACCCTGCCTTTTTCCCGGCAAGAAAGACAGGACGATTTTTAAGTCGTCCTGTTCTGATTTATTTTTTTCTCATGAATATTTGTATCGGAACCCCTGTAAAATTCCAATTTTCCCTGATTTTGTTCTCAAGAAAACGCTTGTAAGGGTCTTTCACATACTGCGGCAGATTGCAATAAAAAGCAAACGAGGGGGCATGTGTCGGCAATTGGGTTATGTATTTGATTTTTACGTATTTCCCTTTGACGCTGGGGGGCGGATAATTTTCGATCGCTTCGAGCATAATCCGGTTCAGTTCCGAAGTTTTCAGTTTCTGGGTACGGTTTTCATATACCTTGATCGTTGCTTCAAGAGCTTTTAATAAGCGTTGTTTGGTCAGTGCCGAAGTGAAAATAATATCTACATCCCTGAAAGGTGCGATTTTTTCCCGCAATTCTTTTTCGTAGGCGATTGTGGTTTTCCCGTCTTTTTCGATCAGGTCCCATTTATTCACCAGAATCACAATCCCTTTTCGGTTTCTTTCGATCAGGTGGAAAATGTTCAGATCCTGGGCTTCCATGCCTCTGGTGGCATCGATCAGCAGCATGCAGACATCCGATTCCTCTATGGCGCGTACGGAACGCATCACGGAATAGAATTCCACATCTTCGCTTACTTTTGCTTTTTTACGTAACCCGGCGGTATCTATCAGCAGGAAATCGTATCCGAAACGGTTATACCGGGTGTAGAGCGAATCGCGGGTGGTTCCGGCAACATCGGTAACGATGTTCCGCTCTTCGCCGATCAGCGCGTTGATCGTGGAAGATTTTCCCACATTAGGACGTCCTACGATGGTGATCCGGGGCAGATGATCGGTACTTTCCACTACATCGTCCTTGAAATTGGTGACTATCTGGTCGAGCAGTTCGCCCGTACCCGCACCATTGGCCGACGATATGCAAAACAGTTCGCCTTTTATCCCCAATCGGTAAAATTCCTGTGCATCGTAAATCCGTTCGTTGGTATCTACTTTGTTTGCCACTAAATAGATCGGTTTTTCGATATTTCGCAATAAACGGGCGAAATTCTGGTCGAGATCGGTTATTCCGATCTCCGTATCTACCATAAAAAGGATGACATCGGCTTCGTCCAAAGCCAATAACACCTGTTTGTTGATTTCTTCTTCAAAGATATCGTCACTCTTGGAAACGTATCCTCCGGTGTCGATAACGGAAAATTCTTTCCCGTTCCACAATGATTTGCCGTAGTTCCGGTCTCTCGTCACTCCGCTTTCCTCATTCACAATCGCTTTTCGGGTTCCGATCAGTCGGTTGAAAAGTGTTGATTTGCCAACATTAGGCCTTCCTACTATCGCTACAATGTTACTCATAATATATTAAAGTAAGGGCTATCGGCTAAAGACTTGCTGAAAATGCCAGTGATTCGGGCTTGTTCAGTGCCTTGTGCTCTTAGCTTTATGAATTGGTATATCCAAAATTTTTTAAATCGTTCTCTTTGTTCCTCCAGTCTTTCAGCACCTTGACATAAAGGTTGAGGAATACTTTTTTCCCGAAAAAAGCTTCTATATCCAGACGGGCTTCCGTACCTACTTTTTTCAGTGCTTCTCCCTGGTGCCCGATGATGATGCCTTTCTGGGAAGGACGATCTACATGGATTACAGCCATGATATGGATTCGTTTGTCGTCTTCCTTGAATTCTTCCACCTCCACTTCTACGGAATACGGAATTTCTTTATCGTAGTGCTGGAGAATCTTTTCCCGGATGATCTCGTTCACAAAAAAACGGGCGGGCAGATCGGTCAGATCGTCTTTCGGAAAATAAGGCTCGCCTTCCGGTAACAATTCAATGATACGTTTGTATAAATTGTCCACATTGAAATTTTCGGTTGCCGAAATGGGAAAAATATCGGCTCTGGGAATCAGGGATTTCCATTTTTCGTACAGGGCTTCCAATTTATCCTGGGTCGTCAGGTCGATTTTGTTGATGACCAGTAAAACCGGGGCTTCCGACCGATTGACTTTCTCGATAAAGTCGATGTTTTTTTCGACACTCTCCACCACATCCGTTACATACAGAATGATGTCCGCATCGATTAAAGCCGATTTGGAAAATTCGAGCATGTATTCCTGCATTTTATAGCTGGGTTTCACCACGCCGGGAGTATCCGAGAACACAATCTGGTATTCGTCCGTATTGACAATTCCTTTGATCCGGTGCCGGGTGGTTTGGGATTTCGATGTGATGATCGAAATTTTTTCGCCCACCAAACGGTTCATGAGGGTGGATTTCCCTACGTTCGGATTTCCTACAATATTTACAAATCCTGCTTTATGATTCATCTTTTATTTTGTTTTTGCGCTGCAAAGATAGTGTTTTTCACCGAAAAAGGGAAAAGTATGATTTCGACATTTGGTATTTGTCCTTATTTTATATATTTGTTGCTTAATAACGATTAAAAATGATAAGAGATGATTATTGATTCATTAAACAACAGTGAGAAGATCGAGGTGCTGAATCCTCATTTCAAAAAGGTATTCGATTATATAAAGTCGCACGATTTGAAAAATGCTCCGGTGGGACGTATCGATATCGACGGCGATAATTCGTGGATCACGGTGAGCGAAGTACAGGGGAAAGAAAAAAACGCCGCCGCTTTGGAATCGCACAACCAGTATATCGATATCCAGTTGCCTTTGATCGGCGAGGAGACATTCGGCTGGCAGGCCCGCGACCTTTTGAAAAATGAAAGGGACGGGGGATATAATGCTGAAAAGGATATTACTTTTTACACAGATCCGGCGAAATTGTATTTTACGATGTCGGAAGGCGAATTTGCAATCTTTTTTCCGGAAGACGGTCATGCTCCCTGTATCGGGAAAGGAACGATCAAAAAAGTGGTGGTGAAAGTGAAAGCTTGAGGCAGCCATACGAACATAAAAAGAGGCCGGAAACCCGGCCTCTTTTTATGTGTTAATAAAGTATTGCGATTGGTATAGGGATGTTTTAGAACGGTCTTCCCTGGCCGCCTCCACGTTGTCCGCCTTGTCCTCCTCCGCGTTGTCCTCCTTGGCCCATGCCCGGTCCGCGTTGTCCTCTATTCTGTCTTTGTTCCATGCGCTTCTTCTCGTTTTCCTGATATTTTTTGAATTGCTCTTCCGTCAGCACTTTTTTCAGCTGTGCTTCGGTGGTTTCCCGGTCTTTCTTCATCGTTTCACGCATGGCTTCGCGGTTATCCCGGTTTTTTTCCATGTTTTTCGCCCGCTGTGTGTAAGAGTCGGTGTACCATTTTTTCAGGTCGGTTTGTTGTTTTTCGGTCAATGTCAGTTCTTTATTGAGCTGTTCAACCGTACGGGTAGCTTGTTGCTCCGGTGTCATTCTTTCTCTTTGCTGGCGTTCTTGAGCCTGTGAGGTAACTGCTAAAACCATGAATAAGGTCGTAGCTAAAAAGATAATTTTTTTCATTTCTTCCTTTTTAAATTAATAGTATCTATGATGAGAATGTTTCTGTCTGTTCTCATCTCATAAGACAAGAGTTTATACGGAAAGTTTATTGTAAGTATATGATTTTGTGCGTGATTTTTTCTTTTTTTCTCATTATGAGGTGTTTTTGTTTTTAAATTTATTTATTTTTGTGGCATCTTTAGTTCGTTAGTAGTATTAAATAAGGAAAACAAGATGATCGATTTTAGTGATGTGTTGAAGTTTAGTTCTGATAAAATTTCGGGTACTGAATATAAAAATAGTATCTTAAAGAAAAATATACTGATTTATATGGCGAAATTCGGAGAGGTGACCATTGCCGATCTCGCCAGGGAATTGAATGTCAGTGTGCCCTCTGTAACCAAATTAGTTACAGAATTGAAAGAAGACGGTTATCTGGAGGATAACGGAAAAATCGAAACGTCGGGAGGCCGCAGGCCGAATGTGTTCGGGCTGGCTGCCGATGCTTTCTATTTTTTGGGGGTGGATGTCAGAAGGCGGCGTCTCGATATTGCATTGCTGGATTTTCAGGGCAATATAATCGAAAAGAAAGAGGGGATTCCCTTTGTATTGGAAAACACGATGGCCGCTTTTGAACAAATATGTCTGGAAATCAATAATTTTATCGATGAAAGCAGTTTGGGGAAAGAAAAGATTATCGGTGTGGGCATAAGTCTTACCGGACGTGTCGATTCTAACGACGGTTACAGTTATACTTATTTTAATTTCAACGAAACTCCGCTGACCGATTTGTTCGAAGAGCGTTTAGGCATCAGGTCTTATATCGAGAACGATAGCCGTGCTATGGTTTATGCCGAGAAAATTTTCGGAGTTGTCAAAGAAGAGAAAAACGTATTGTTCCTGAATTTAGGACGGGGTATCGGTGTGGGAGAGATGTTCGATGGAAAGCTTTATTATGGTAAGACCGGGTTTGCAGGGGAGCTCGGGCACATTCCCTTGCTCGACAATGAAATTATTTGTCATTGCGGAAAAAAAGGGTGTCTGGAAACCGAAGCTTCGGGCATTGCTCTTGAAAAAATGTTTATCGAACATTTGGCTGCCGGAGAAACTTCCGTATTGTCCGAAAAGTGGAAATCGGGAGAGGATATTTTGCTTTACGACATTATCGAAGCTGCTAATAACGATGATGTGCTATCGATTACACTAATTGCAAATATCGCAGAAAAATTAGGACGCGGAGTGGGAGTTTTGATCAATTTGCTGAATCCTGATTTGGTTGTTGTCGGTGGAAGCCTCTCGCTTGTAGGTGATTATCTGATGTTGCCTTTGAAAATGGCGATCAATAAATATTCTTTGAGCCTGGTGAGTAAGGATACAAAATTTAAAATGTCGAAATTGGGTGAAACGGCCAGTGTGATCGGTGTGGCTATGCTCGTGAGAGCTAAGATTCTGGGCGTAATTTGATTCAATATTATTAAATATTTTAATTAACGTCTTTTTATTTAATAAATAACTTTGATTTATAAAAATTATCTATTTACTTTGCTTCTCCAAACTTTGGGTGAGGAGTGTAAAATAAATAGGTAAAATGGAAAGAATTAAAGGATTAATTGATGCACCTTTTACTCCGTTCTATGATAATGGAGAGGTGAATTATGAGCCGATAGCAGACTATGCCCGCTTGTTGGTAAACAATGGTTTAAAAGGAGTTTTTATTAATGGTTCGTCGGGTGAAGGCTATATGCTGACCGAAGAAGAACGGATGAAGCTCGCTGAAAAATGGATGGAAGCGGCTCCTGCGGATTTTAAAGTAATTGTGCATGTGGGAAGCACTTGTGTGAAGAGTAGCCGGAATCTGGCGGCTCATGCGCAGAAAATCGGAGCCTGGGGAATCGGAGCGATGGCTACGCCTTTTCCGAAAATCAACCGGGTGGAGGAATTGGTGAAATATTGTGAAGAAATCGCCATAGGAGCTCCCGAACTTCCTTTTTATTATTATCATATTCCGGCTTTTAACAATGCATATCTGCCTATGCCGGAATTTTTGGCGGCGGTGGATGGCAGAATCCCGAATTTTGCCGGAATTAAATATACCTACGAAAGTCTTTACGAATACAATCAATGCCGTTTATATAAGAACGGAAAATTCGATATGCTGCACGGTCAGGACGAAACGATCCTGCCTTGCCTGGCGATGGGCGGAGCCGAAGGCGGTATCGGGGGAACGACCAATTATAACGGGCGTTGCCTGGTGGGAATCATCGATGCATGGAAAGCCGGAGACCTGCAAAAAGCACGCGAATTACAAAATTTTGCCCAGGACGTAATCAATGTGATTTGTCATTACCGGGGAAATATTGTCGGTGGAAAGCGGATTATGAAATTAATCGGGTTAGATCTCGGTAAAAACCGCACGCCTTTCCGGAATATGACCGATAGCGAAGAAACAGCCATGAAGGCTGAGCTGGATGCTATCGATTTTTTTAGCAAATGCAATAAGTTTTAAATTCAGAAGGGCTTTTATGCCCTTCTGTGCTATTTTAATACGGCCGGTGTGTGCTTGTCTTAATTTTCGGCCTCTTACACGATCATTTTATGAATATATTGAAAATCTTAGTATTATTTATAGCCGGACTATGCTTTTCCCTGTTGCCGGGGCGGCTCAGTGCCGATACAAAATCTCCCGGACCTTCCGGGAACGACAACCGGCATAACATTGTTTCTGTAAAAGAATTACCTGATTTGGTGGTTTCGGAACACAACGGAACGGGCGAAGGGGTTTCCGCTCCTTTTGCCGGAATGCTGGGCGATATTTTGGTGGTGGCAGGGGGATGTAATTTTCCGGATAAACCCGCAGCCGAGGGAGGAATAAAAAAATATTACGATCGGATTTATATTTTGCGCCATCCTTTGGACCAAGGAAGCAAATGGGAAAAAGCGGGAAAACTTCCTGTGCCGGTTGCTTACGGGGTGAGCGTTACAATTCCGGAAGGGATTGTGTGTGTGGGCGGTAATAATGCAACGGAAGAGTTGAAAACCGTCTATTTATTGAAATGGGATGAGCAAAAGTCGGAAGTCGTGGTGGAGAATTTACCTTCTTTGCCGGTTGCTATGGATAATATGGCAGGAGCTTCTGACGGGAAAAATATATATGTTGCAGGAGGAAATGTAAATGGGAACCCCGCCAATCGCGGCTTTGTCTATACAATGGGCGATAAAGGGTGGCGCGAATTGCCCCCGTTCCCCGGCGAGCCCCGGTTGCAGCCTGCCGGAGTGGTGCAGAACAGTGCCGAACAAACCCGTTTTTATCTGATGGGAGGTTATTGTCCTGCCCGTGAAGGTAAGGAAAGCGTAATTGCCGCCGATGGGTGGAGCTATAATCCCAAAAATAATCAATGGTATCCCGAATCCGTTATCCTGCCTTATGGGACGGAAGAGCCGATGGCTTTGGTGGGAGCTGCAGGAGTGGCTTCCGGTAGCCACCATCTGGTGTTTGTAGGAGGTGTGAACCGTGAGCGCTTTCAACGGGCTTTGGATCGTCCGCTCCTGATCGAACAGGCTTTGCAGGAAGCGAAAGATACTTTGGTGTCGTTGTTACGCCAGGAACAGGACGAGTATATGAATCATTCTCCGGAATGGTACCGTTTTAACGGCCAGCTTTTGATCTATCATACGATCACCGGAACCTGGGTAACCGAAAGTAATTTCCGGGAAATAGCCAAGGCAGGGGCTGCAGTTGTGCCTTATCGCGGGAAATGGCTCGTCGTAAACGGCGAGAGTAAGCCGGGAATCCGTTCCACCGGAGTGTATGTGCTGGAAATGGGAACGAAAACCGATTTCGGCTGGATTAACTGGACGGTGCTCGGCGTTTACCTGTTGGGAATGCTATTCTTGGGTTACTATTTTATGAAGCGGGCAGGCAGTAGCGACGACTTTTTTAAAGGAGGCGGGCGTATTCCCTGGTGGGCTGCCGGGATCAGTATCTATGCAACCATGCTTAGTGCAATTACCTATATGGCCATTCCGGCAAAAGCGTTTGCCACGAACTGGACTTATTATGTTATGCTGCTCATGATATTGGTGGTATCTTTCCCGGTGGTTAAATATTACCTGCCTTTTTTCCGCCGTCTGAATGTCACCAGTGCTTATGAATATTTACAAAGGCGTTTCAATTATTCCACGCGTTTGATGGCGAGTATCCTGTTTATTTCTTTTATGGTGGCCCGGACGGCTCTCGTGCTGTATCTGCCCTCGCTGGCCTTGACGACGGTGACGGGGATCGATATTTATATCTGTATTATCCTTATGGGGCTCGTTACCGTGGTATATTGTACGATGGGCGGAGTGGAAGCCGTTGTTTGGGGAGATGTGATTCAGGGAATTATTCTTGTGGGGGGAGCCTTTTTTGCGGCGGGGTTCCGGATTTCGAATATGGACGGGCGGAGCCTGTACC
>UQTM01000027.1 GCA_900544025.1 uncultured Odoribacter sp. | reverse complement strand
GTAACCGTACAATTCTCTCTCGGCCAGCAACAGCGCGTAGCCGTCATTCGTGCACTTTGCCAGCCCTTGGATTTTATCCTGCTCGACGAACCCGTCAGCCACCTGGATAACGACAACAGCGAAACGATGGTGCAACTGCTTTTGGAAGAAGCCCGCCGGCAAGGAGCCGGTATATTGGTGACCTCTATCGGCAAGCATCCTCACATTCCCTATCATAAAACGTTACGATTATAAAACCTTGCCGCATGAAACTGATTTGGAAACTTCTCCGCCAGCACATCAGCCGTTCACAACTGACAGGCTTTTTTTTATCGAATCTGCTCGGAACAAGCATCATCCTGCTGAGTTTTCAATTCTATTGCGACCTGCGTCCCGTCCTATCGGGCGAAGGGGATAGTTTCCTGAAAAAAGATTTCCTGACAATCACGAAAAAAGTCAGCACATTAAGCAGCCTCAGCGGCAGAAGCAACGCTTTTACGCCAAAAGAAACCGAGGAATTGCAACAACAGAAGTTCATCAAAAATTTAAATCGGTTCACCTCATCCGGATTCGATGTCATAGCGGGCATTTCCATGGAAAATATAGGTGTGAACCTCGCCACGGCGATGTTTTTCGAATCGGTCCCCGACGAATACATCGATGCCGACCTTTCGGAATGGGAATTCGATGAAAACAACCGGGTGATCCCGATCATCTTGCCCCGGAATTATTTACGGCTTTATAACTTCGGCTTCGCCCAATCGCGGAACCTGCCGAAGATCTCCGAAGGCATGACCAAAGCCATAAAATTAGACATCCAGTTAAGGGGAAACGGGAAAATGGAACGGTTTTCCGGAAAGATCGCCGGATTTTCCGACCGCCTGAACACGATTTTAGTGCCCGAACGATTCATGAAATGGGCCAATGACCGGTTCGCCCCCTCTGCCTCGCAAAATCCGTCGCGCCTGATCGCAGAGGTCGCCAATCCCGCCGATCGGGAAATGGCACAATTCTTTCTGCAAAAAGGATACGAAACGGAAGACGGCAAACTCGATGCCGGAAAAACCGCCTGGTTCTTAAATCTGGCCGTCAGCCTCGTGGCAGGTATCGGCTTGTTGATTTGCCTGCTGTCGCTCTATATTCTGATGCTTAGCATATTTTTGCTTTTACAGAAGAATAATGAAAAATTGCGTAATCTCCTTTTGTTAGGCTATGGAGTGGCGCAAGTGGCACGGCCTTACCAGCAACTCTCCGTCGTTCTGAACGCGGGCGTATTGCTATTCGCTATCGGCATGGTGTGGCTGCTCCGGAGGCTTTACACCGGAGTGATGAGCGAGCTTTGGAACAATTTCAAACCGGGCAGCCTGCTTATAGCTATCGGTGCAGGCCTGGTGCTGTTCGTTTTAATTTCTACCCTGAACATCGTTATTATCCGGCGAAAAATTCAGCAAATCGGTAAAAACTGACCGATACGCCTGTCGTAAACAGGAATTATTAAGACAACAAAAAAGCCATTCTCGACCTATCGGTAAGGTCGAAAACGGCTCTTTTATCGCTAAGCGCGCAAACTTTCTATACTTCAAAAAGAAAATACACCCTATCTTTTATTCGAATGAGATTTCTTCCGTATGAAGAGATTCCGGCATTCCTTATTCAGAATAAAAACGGATCTGCTTTTCGATGGCCCGGCGGCATACGGGACAGAAATCGTCCACACTGAAAGAATTCATCATACAATTCGGACGCGGACGGTAAACCCCTTTCGACACATAGCCCCCACCTTCGTAAACCCCCACCTTATCCGGATTCTTTTTATCCACAGGTGTAGGAATAGGCGTTCCTTTCTTGATCAAATCTTTCCATTTCCGGTCGAAATCGACCAAAGTAGTCAAATTCGCTTCCCAAGGCTCCACATCGGCAGAAAACAAATCGCTATACGCCGCACCGCCCACATATTCATCGCCCAACCCCAAAAACAGGTGACCGAATTCATGTGTGTAGATTTTTGCATATAATTCGCTTCCGGCTACGCTTAAACCATAATGATTATAAATCGCGCCCCCTCCGTATTTATCCGTATTGGCGATAATATAAATAAAATCATAAGGCGCATTCGCCGCCAGGTCGCGCACGCTCTTATTGTCATAAGTCATAATATAGCGTTCGGTATCGAATGTATAAAATGAAGAATTGAGCACCGTATTTTTCCAGACATGCCCGGCAGGAATATCCGCGCCCGATTGCTCCGAAGGAGCGAGCACCGCCCGGATATTGAATTTCTGCTTATTTTCCTTATAAGGAGAGAAAGTGAATAAGCCTTCGGCAAACTTCCGGCAATCCTCCTTGAATTTATCCATTTCTTCCGCCGTATATCCTTCGGGTAATAACACCACATCCACCGCTCTGGCAGGATCGGCAGCCACATGAATATCCGCGACGGGAGCGTTCAGCCTCCTGTCCCGTTTGATAAAATAATTTTTTACATCTACCGTATATTCGAACATCTTCTGAAATTCACCTTTCTTATCCCGGCTCATCAACTCGATCCGCACATTTTCTTTCGGGAAAGGCATAACCACCGTTTCCTCACAGCAACGCCGGGTCGTTCCGGCTTCGGGCACCGTGCGCCACTCCCCGAACAGCGTGTTGTATCCTCTGGAAAAAATCAATTTCCCCGACTCTGCGTCATAGACATTCACATAATAATTTCCATAAAAATTATCATCGATCAAATTCACTTTCGAACCTCCCCAGTAAGGCTCTTCCAGCAGTTCATTGAAATAATACTCTTCATGAGCCTTGTCCCCGCAATGGAAATAATCCATCCGGAGCGTTTTATCGAGAAAATATTTATCGAATTGTGCAAATCCGCACCCTGCCCACACAAGCAACACCGCAAATAAAAAAAACTTTTTCATAACTTATTTGGTATCAGAATTATTATTCAGTTCCGGCTTACTCTTTAAAATAAATTCTCTTTACCCGGTGCGATACGGAAGTCAGCACTTCGTAAGGAATCGTATTCAATTTTTCCGCAACTTCCGTCACCGGAATATGCTTCCCGAATATTTCCACTTCATCCCCCACCCGGGCATCCGTATCGGTTACATCGAGCATACAGGCATCCATACAAATGTTGCCGACCACCGGAACCCGTTTCCCTCTCACCAGCATTTCACCCACACCACGGCTCAAATGCCTGTTCAGTCCGTCGGCATACCCCACCGGAATCACCGCAATACGCGAATCGCGCTGCAAAACGCCTTTACGCCCGTATCCCACGGTTTCATCGCCTTTCACCCGGCGTATGGCCACGATATATGTTTTAAAAGAGCTAACGGGTTGCAAAGGTGCGCCTACGGCACTAATCCCGTGCAGGCCGATCCCCAAACGCACCATATCGAAACTATATTCGCTGAAACGTTCTATTCCGGCAGAATTCAGGATATGCCGGATAATTTTATAATCGAAGCGGGATTGCACCTCTCCGGTCATCCGGATAAAGCTGTCGATCTGCTGCCGGGTGTAATCGTCGTGTACAGCTTCATCGCTTCCGGCCAAATGGGAAAACATCGACCGGATCACCACATTCCGTCTCACCCTGAAAAAATCCAGCAAAGCCGGGATTTCTTCCGGATTCAGCCCCGAACGGTTCATTCCCGTATTCAATTTCAAATGCACCGGATAACGTTCGATGCCGTGCCGCTCCAAGGCCTGGTCGAAAGCTTCCAGTAATTCGAGAGAATAAATTTCCGGCTCCAGATTAAACTCGATCATATTGTCGAAAGCTTCCGGCTCCGGATTCATCACCCCGATAGGAATAGAAATCCCCGCAGCACGCAATTCCACGCCTTCGTCGGCAAACGCCACCATCAGATAGTTCACCCCCTGGTATTGCAGCAAACTGGCCACTTCCCCCGCACCGCTACCGTATGAAAAAGCCTTCACCATAACGGCAATCATCGTCTCCGGAGGTGTCAATGAGCGGAAATAATTCAAATTGTGCACCATAGCATCCAAATCCACTTCCAAAACGGTAGAATGGGATTGCTTCTGCAAAAATCCTGCAATATATTCAAAACGGAACTTCCGCGCCCCTTTGATCAGAATCACCTGATTCCGGAACTGTTCCCGGCTTTCTTGTTTCAGGAAACTGTCCGTATCCTTATAAAAACGGCATCGGGGCAACAGGAAATAAGCCTTGCAACTACTGATTTGTTCCCCCACTCCGATCAATGTCGTCACATTCGCTTTACGCAACAGGGCGGCAACTTCCCGGTACAATGCCCGTTCTTCGGTACCCGTATCCACAAAATCCGACAAAATCACCACTTTCTCCCGCCCGGCATCCTGCATCGCCAGCGTATTCAACGCCAGTTGAAAAGAAGCCGCATCGGAATTATAATAGTCGTTAATCAGCACACAGTGATTGATCCCCTCCTTGATCTCCATCCGCATAGCCACAGGCTGTAATCCCCTGATCCGTTCGGCGATCACCGCCGGATCGATATTTTTATACAACAACACGCACAAAGCGTTCATGCTGTTTTCAAACGAAGCCTCATCGGCAAAAGGAATCTTCACATCGAACTCCTGCTGCCCGTAACGCACATTCACTTCACGGCCTTCCAGCCCCACACTCTTCACCCGGACTTTCACCGGCAACTCTTCCTCTTCTCCCCAGACCAACAAAACCGCATCCTGCCCTATCGCCGAAGCGATATACCGCATAGCTTCGCCCTGCCGCCCGACTACACACTTACAGTCCCGGAATAAAACCGATTTTTCTTCCAGCTTCTGTTGAAGCGATTCAAAATTCTCGCCGTGCGCATCTCCCAAATGAGTGAAAATCCCGATTTCAGGCCGTATCATCCGTTCCAATCTGACCATCTCCCCCGGCTTCGAAATTCCCGCCTCAATAATGGCCGTCTGTATGTTTTTTCCAATTCCCAGCAACGACAAGGGAACCCCTACCTGGGAATTATAACTACGGGGGCTGCGATACACACTCTCTTCATCGGCTAAAAGCTGATACAGCCATTCCTTCACCACCGTTTTCCCGTTACTCCCGGTAATCCCCACCACTTCGGCCTGCACATGCTCCCGGTGGTATTGCGCCAGATGCTGCAACGCCTCCAGCGTATCGCTCACCTCCAAAAAGCAGGCATCTTCTAATGGGGTAAATTCCGGACGGCGTTCGCTCACTACAAAGCTGCGAACTCCCTTCTCATACAATTGTCCCACATAATCATGCCCATCGTGGTTCGCACCCTGTAACGCAAAAAACAAAGTCGATTCGGGCCTGCTCACCGAACGACTGTCGATACTTACCTCTTTTATCTCAAAGTCACATGCAACTGCAGCTTCGCAATTTAAAATTTCAGAAATCTTTCTTGTGTTATACATCTTCTCATACGGCTACGCCGCGTTTAATGCCGCTCCCTGTACAGCGGCGGCGTTACTTCTTATATCGTTCAACAAAAATATGCTTTTCACCGGAACGGCACAATTTTTCTTCCCTTCCTTTATAACACAGGGGCGAATAAACGCGCCACGGATTCATATACCTTTTCCCTTCTGGAACGAAATTTCCAATGTTGTATCGTCACTTCCGCACTACTTTGTAAATCTTTCAAAAAATCGCAGGCCAGCCTCTTCGCCACCTCCCGGTCATACAGGATCAGGTTCACTTCAAAATTCTGCTCGAAACTCCGTATATCCATATTTGCAGTTCCCACACTCGACACAATTCCGTCCACAACGATCACTTTACTATGATTGATCCCTTTCTGATACCAATACACTTTCACCCCCGCTTCCAGCAATTCCTCGACAAACGAACGCGAACACCAGTAAGTAAGCAGGGAATCCGACTTATGCGGCAACATAATCCTCACATCCACACCGCTCATCGCTGCCGTTTTCAGGGAATTTAAAGTAGTCTCTCCCGGCATAAAATAAGGGGTAGAAATAAAGACATAACGCTTCGCCATATTGATCAGCGTGAAATAAGCCTGCTGGATAGAAGCCCAATCACTGTCGGGGCCGGAAGTCACGGCCTGCACCAGCATATCTCCGTCTGCCTGAATATAAGGTAAATACTCATTTTTATCGAGTAACAATTCCTGACGCACAAAATACCAATCGATCAGGAAAATCACCTGCAAAGAAGTCACGGCCTCTCCTTCCACTTTCAAATGAGTGTCTCTCCACACACCGATTTTCGGCACACCGTCCAGATAACGGTCGGCAAAATTCAATCCTCCCACAAATCCCACTTCCCCGTCGATCACGGCACTTTTCCGGTGATTCCGGTAATTGGCCTTATTGGCGAACTGATGAAAACGGACAGGCAGGAAAGGATATATCTGTACGCCCGCATTTCTCAGCTGCCGCAAAAAATCTCGTGTCAGCCCCCACGATCCCACATCGTCATAAATCACCCGGACTTCCACTCCGGCCTTCGCCTTTTCGATCAGCAAATCTTTCAATTGAGAAGTGAGCCTGCCCATCTCAATAATATAATATTCCAAATGGATAAACCGTTTTGCCTTCCGCAACGCCTCGAAAATCGCAGGAAAAGTTTCCTCTCCGTTATTCAGTATTTCCACTTTATTGTAGCGGGTAAGCAGCGCCTTGCTATTGTTCAGCAACAACGTCATCAGTTTTCTTACTTCCGCCGTCTCGCGCTTATGCAATAATTCCGATTTCTTTATCAGCTGTTTCTGGTCTTCGCTCATATACTGCAACCACTTCATATCTCCCAGCCCTTTCATCGAAAACATCTTCACTTTCCGGTAATTGACCCCGAAATAAAGGTAAAAAAGGAAACCGATAAAAGGCACGGCAACCAGCACGATGATCCACGCCAGAGTCCTCACGGGATTCCGGTTTTCCAGGATCACATTGATGATTACGCTGACAACCGTCAGGACATACAATGCAATTAAAACATATATAGCGATCTGTAACCAGGACACAAATTAATTCTAATTTTCAAATTTCTATCTTCAATTAATCCCTACCTTTGTACTCATGAATACAATCCGTCAATTATCACAATACGCACTACAAGAGTTAAAAGATACATACAACCCGCAAGAAATACAAAGTATTTGCCGTATCGTTTTCCTCGATGTCTTGCAATATACAAAGATAGATATCCATATCAGAAAAAACGAAATTTTGGATGAAAGCTTTGTAGATAAATTTTTTGAAATCGTAAGACTTCTTAAAATCGGGCATCCGTTGCAATACATCATCGGGGAAACCGAATTTTCAGGATTGAAATTCGGAGTAAACCCCTCTACCCTGATTCCACGCCCCGAAACGGAAGAATTGGTTCTTCTTGCCAGAGAACGGCTGGCAGCCGGAAAAAAAGTATTGGATATAGGTACGGGGAGCGGGTGTATCGCCATTGCCCTATCGGCGGCCTGCCCCGAAGCGGAAGTCACAGGTATAGACATTTCGCCCGAAGCGGTCGAAACGGCACGCGCCAACGCTGTCCGCAACCGGGTGAAAGCCGAATTTCTGATCCGCGACATTCTGCATTTTGAAACGGAAGCATGGCAGCAGTACGATCTGATTGTAAGTAACCCGCCTTATGTAAGGGAAAGTGAAAAACAGGAAATGCAACGGCACGTCCTCGACCACGAGCCTCACCGGGCGTTATTCGTCCCCGATTCCGATCCCCTGTTAGTCTACCGGCGGATCGCCGAATTCGGATGCCGCTACCTGGCATCCGGCGGATTCCTTTATTTCGAGATAAACGAAGCACTGGGAAAAGAAACCGCCGCTTTACTGGAAAACTACAACTACCGGCAGGTACACGTAGTGAAAGACCTGTTCGACAAAGACCGTTTTGTCGTGGCACAAGCCCCGATTCCTAAAAAATAAAGACCGATGACACCCGAAAAAGCCCTAAATATAGCAGCAGGCATTTGCAGCCAAAAAGAATATTGTACACAGGAAATCAGAGAAAAACTGCAAAAGTGGGAACTCTCCGAAAACGAGATCACCCATATTCTGGCGAGCCTCCGGCAACACCGGTTTATCGACGACCGCCGTTTCGCCACGTTTTACGCCCGCGATAAATTTCGATTTAACAAATGGGGACGACAGAAAATCGCACAGATGCTGCGGCAGAAAAAAATAGAGCCGGCAATTATTCAGGAAGCATTGGCACAATTGCCCCCGGAAGACTACGACACGACCTGTCTTTCTTTATTGCAGGGGAAACTCAAAACATTGAAAAACGACACGCCGCTACGTATCAAAGCCAAACTGATACGCTTTGCTGCCGGAAGGGGATTCGACCTCGATACGATCAATCGTTGCCTTTCCCGGCTTTCTCTGAATGTTCCCGATGAACAATGGGATGAGTGAATACAAAACGGCTTCCGCCTCTATAATTGGAATCGACCCATATCTTCCCGCCCAGCCGCTCGATGGTCAAACGACAGATCGCCAACCCTAACCCGGTTCCCTGTGCATATTCGTCTAATTTCTCGAACCGCTCGAACACTTTTTCCTGTTTCTCCGGGGGAATGCCGCAACCTGTATCCATAACGGCGAACTGCACCATCCGGTTTGCCTCGTCGATTTCGAATTCCAAAGAGATCTTCCCTTTCGTCGTAAACTTATTGGCATTCGAAAGCAGATTGATCAGAATTTGTTGCAACCGCTGAATATCCGTTTCCAGCACATAGGATTCGTATTGTGATTCAAATTCATATTCCACCCCTTTTTTCTTCGAATAAGAAGTGGTCGTCATCACATTCCGGCAAAGCGCCACCAAATCGCAATCTTCAAAATTAAATTTCAGACGTCCGGTTTCCAGACGGGAAATATCCAATATATCGCCGATCAGCCTTAACAACAGATCAGAATTCGTTTGGATAACACTCACAAACTCCTTCTGTTCTTCGGTAGAACACTCTCCGGTGACAAGCACATTCGAAAAGCCTACAATGGCATTCAGAGGAGTGCGGATCTCATGGCTCATATTGGCCAGGAAAGCCGATTTCAAGCGATCGGATTCCTCGGCACGCTCTTTCGCGACAAGCAATTCCGATTCGGAAAGCAGCAAACTGTCTTTCAGGCGTTTGGTGCGTAAATAGTAGTAAAACGTAGTAAGCAAACCTACGACCAGCAACAGGAAAACCCCGCCTATCCCCAATATCTGATAATAGTATCTTTCGAAAAAAGTCAAATCCCGGTTCATGATCTCTGACCCGGCAGGAATAAGCTTCGGATCGATATGAAACTCTTCCAGTTTTTTCGAATCGAACACATACTCGTTCGCAATAACCTCTAACTTCTCTTTATCCTTTACCTTTCCGGCAATGATATCCACAGCCCGTTGCGCCAGGTCGTCACCGATCGTCCGGTACGTCGGCACATAACCTCCCACAACCCAATACCCCATTCCGGTGGAAGCCAGCGTAAAAGCCGGAAGATTCGGCTTGGCGCTCATCATCATGTAAGTGGCATTCCGCATAAAATAAGCGTCGTTCTTATCTACCCGCCAGGTTCCCACCAAAAGCACCGTCTGTTCCGGCAAATGGGTAATCTCCTCCACAATCGTATAGATCGTATGTTTACGCCCGTCCAAAAGGATCAAATCCAATTCCGGGAATTTCCGCATCTCTTCTTTCACGTAAGCCTGCATCGACACACCGCCGTAGCTATTATCCGAAACGAAGGCGATATGTTTCGTCTCCGGGAAAAGATCCCGGATCAGCTCGACATTTTTCTCCAGATCATACTCGTACACATACCCCGAAAGCGAAGCCCGGTAACGATAATCGGCTTCCACATCGATACTGGCAGGTTCCCAGTTTTCCAGATCGACCGTATCGGAAGGCAAAAATACGGCATTCCGGCTCACCATACCACACAACACCGGAGTCATTTTATTTTCGATATCGTCTTGCGAAAGGTAAGCGGACCAGGCTTCCTGCCCCAGCAAAATAATCAATGCCGGCGCACGCTCGTCCGTATATTTCTGCAAAATCCCCTTCATCAATCCTTTCCAGGCGGGAGCTTCGGAAAAACTCCGGCAGTTCATATTTTCGATCGTCACCGGGGAAGTGCCGCCCAAAAGCTTATATTTTTCGAGAAACTGAGAAATATTCAAAGAAGTGCGGTAAGTTTCCGGATTATAGGAACTGATAATCAAAATAGGATGGCTCTGATTCTGCACGTTGGCATACCCCTGCCGGAACGGAAGGAGTAAAACAACGACGAGAAAAAATATGTATTTTTTATATTTACAATTATCCATAAAAAAAGACACTATGCCATATCCTCGAATTCATCATACAAATATATTTAAAATTTAGTTTGTATTTTTATTTTTTTTTAGTTTTGAACAAAAAAGTAATGGTATCGCAACTCAGTATTTTTACGATAGGAATGTCGGAAGCTTTTACCACAAAGGATTCCCCGGTGACACAGCTGCCCGTTTTCCCGTCCACCGAACAATTAAAAACGATCGCTTCAAACGTCCGTACCCCTTATTTGCTCATTCACACAGGCATATCTCCTGTAAATTTAGGAGAATATGCACTGGAGCGCATGTGCCGGACGGCAGAAATGTGCGGGGCAGGGATGCTGTATAGCGATTATTATAAAATAGAAAACAACGTTCTCCGCCCTCACCCTACGATCGATTATCAAACGGGCAGTTTACGGGACGATTTCGACTTCGGCCCTCTCCTGTTGTTTCGCACCAGCAGTTTCCAACAGGCAGCCGAACGAATGGACCGTCATTACCGATATGCCTCTTTATACGACCTGAGGCTGAAAATAGCGGAAACCGATCCTATCGTTCGCCTTCCGGAATTTTTATACACGGTCACGGAAACCGATTTTAGAACATCGGGCGAAAAACAATTCGATTATGTCGATCCTAAAAACAGAAACGTACAGCTGGAAATGGAGCAGGCCTGCACCGAGCATCTGAAAAAGATCGGCGCCTGGCTGCCGCCCGTTTCCCGCCCCATAGACCTTTCGGCACCATTTCCGGTAGAAGCCTCGGTCATCATCCCCGTGAAAAACAGGATCAAAACCATTGCCGATGCCATTCATTCGGTATTGGAACAGCAAACCGGATTCCGGTTTAATATCATCGTAGCAGACAATCATTCAGACGACGGGACGACGGAGTTATTACAAAAACTGTCCGCACAGCATCCGGAACTCGTCCACCACATTCCGTCGCGCCACGATTTAGGGATCGGCGGATGCTGGAACGAAGCGATCATGCATCCGGCATGCGGAAAATTTGCCGTACAACTCGACAGCGACGACCTATACATCGATGCTCATGTTCTGGAAACAATCGTCCGGAATTTCTACACCCAGAACTGTGCCATGCTGATCGGCAGCTACCGGATGGTAAATTTCAAACTGGAAGAAATACCGCCGGGGATCATAGACCACCGGGAATGGACTTCGGAGAACGGACACAATAACGCCCTGCGAATCAACGGACTGGGAGCACCCCGCGCATTTTACACCCCGGTGATCCGGGAACTCAAATTTCCGAATGTAAGCTATGGGGAAGACTATGCCGTAGGACTGGCCATATCCCGGCAATACCGGATCGGTCGGATATACGATCCCCTGTACCTATGCCGCCGCTGGGATGAAAATTCCGATGCCAGCCTCGACATTCAACGGCTGAACACTTATAATTTTTATAAAGATAAACTACGCACGCTGGAAATTGCCAAACGCATATCCGATAATCGAAAAAAGGAGTAACCGCTATGACAGAACAACTCGAAAACCTGTATCGAACACAACTCCAAACCTTTGAATTGGCACAAAAAAATTATGCCGATCTGGAACAGGCCGTTTACCGGACGATCCGATTCCCCGGATACGAGCTTCGCCTGCAATATAACCCGGCACGCATTCTATCGACCAATGCCAGGATCGACACGGCCACTTTGCAGCACAGGCGCTGTTTCCTGTGTACCGCCAATATGCCCGATGCCCAAAAAGGGATTCCGTACGGCGAACATTACCACATTTTCATCAATCCTTATCCGATCTTCACCCGGCATTTCACCGTACCTTCCCGGGAACATACCCCACAGCAAATCGAAGGACGGTTTCCGGATATGTTAAACCTCGCCTTCGATTTACCCGGCTATACGCTGTTTTACAACGGGGGGCAATGCGGAGCTTCGGCCCCCGACCATTTCCATTTCCAGATAGCTCCCAGAGGGATTATGCCGACGGAAACGGATGTCGAGAATCCGGACTTAAAGCAGATCGTCCGGCAAGAGGATTATTATTCGATATCCACTATCGAGAACTATCTCCGCAGGATCATCGTCCTGAAAGCCTCCGACCACAAACTGTTAGTCAGCCTGTTCGACGGGCTTAACCGCATTTTACGCCGGCATATTCCCTCTCAGCCGGAACCCATGTACAACCTGCTCGCCTGGTTCGACAACTGCCAATGGACCGTATGTATATTTCCCCGCAAATTATTGCGTCCCCGCCAGTTTTTCGACGAAGGCGACGAAAAAGTGTTATTCAGTCCCGGCTCGGTAGATATGGCAGGCCTCATTATCAGTCCCCGCCGGGAAGATTTTGAAAAATATTCGGTATCCCTGCTGACGGATCTTTTTTCACAGGTAACCATCGAAGAAGAAACCTGGCAAAAGATCGCCACCCAAATCAAACACGAAATCCTATGACAGCACCGACCATAGAAGTAGGCATCTTATTTTCGCCCGTTATCCGCTTTCAACTGAACGGCAACTATACACTGGCAGGGACAAACCTGAAATATAGCGGGCAATATACGCTAAGCCGGGCAAACGGGGAATACCGGCTGGAAAACGCAAAAACATCCCTCCCGGTTTCTTTGCCGCTGGCTTTTGTCCCCGACGATTACGGGCTGTGCGATTTCGACCTGACAGATGTTGTCATCGGCATTCACTTTCATTGGGAACGGACAGAGAACCAAAAATTCAAGGGGACGTTGAAGCTGATCGATGAAACACAGCATCTGACCGCAACTAATGTCCTCCCGCTGGAAGATTATCTTTTAAGCGTGATTTCTTCGGAAATGAACGCCTCTTCCCCCCTCGAATTACTGAAAGCCCATGCCGTGATTTCCCGGAGCTGGCTATTGGCACAAAAAGCCAAAGCAAGTAAAATAAAAGCCGATTACCGTTCCTGTCTTTCCACCGAAGACTCTTACATTCGCTGGTACGACCGGGAAGACCACACACATTTCGACGTGTGTGCCGACGACCATTGCCAGCGTTACCAGGGAATCAGCAAAGCCTACACTCCGGAAGTCAGCCGGGCCGTGCTCGCCACCTGCGGTGAAGTACTCACCTATGACGGCACCGTCTGCGATGCCCGTTTCTCAAAATGTTGCGGAGGAATGACGGAACGTTTCGAAAACACCTGGGAACCTGCGGTTCATCCTTATCTCGACCGGATTTACGATTCCGATTCACCCGACCCCGGATATGACCTGACCGATGAAGAACAAGCCCGGAAATGGATTCTGTCTTCGCCGCCCGCTTTTTGCAATACCGGCGATAAAGCCGTACTGAACGCCGTATTGAACGACTACGATCAGGAAACCCGGCATTTTTTCCGTTGGAAAATAACCTATACTACCGAATCATTGTCTGCGCTTGTGCGCAAACGTTCAGGCATCGATTTCGGGACGATACTCGATCTTGAGCCGCTGGAACGCGGAGTGTCGGGACGCATCGTCCGGCTCAAAGTCACCGGAAGCAAAAGAACAATGGAAATCGGCAAAGAGCTGGTGATCCGCAAATTCTTTTCAGAATCGCACCTATACAGTTCCGCCTTCGTCGTGGAAAAAGAAAACGGCGGATTCACCTTCCACGGGGCAGGCTGGGGACACGGTGTAGGGCTTTGCCAGATCGGGGCGGCCGTCATGGCATCGCAAGGATATACCTATCGCCGGATTCTGGCGCATTATTTTAAAAACAGTCGAATAGAAAAAATATATTAACCTTCCGGCTATGGCGACAAACACTTCTATCCGTTCCCCCTGGAGCTGGATCCCGACACTCTATTTCGCAGAAGGCATGCCCTATGTGGTGGTGATGACCGTTGCCGTCATCATGTTTAAAAAACTCGGCATTTCCAACACAGACATCGCCTTATACACCAGCTGGCTGTATTTCCCCTGGGTGTTCAAGCCGATCTGGAGCCCGCTGGTGGATATTTTAAAGTCGAAACGCTGGTGGATCGTCAGCATGCAAATACTGATCGGAGCCGCACTGGCAGGGATCGCCCTGTGCCTTCCCGGCCCTGAGGCTTTCCGCTATTGCCTGGCTTTCATGTGGCTGCTGGCTTTCAGCTCCGCCACCCACGATATTGCAGCCGACGGCTTTTATATGCTGGCGCTGGACGAAAAAAAACAAGCTTATTTCGTCGGCATACGTAACACCTTTTACCGTTTTGCCGTCATTGCCGGACAAGGATTACTGGTGATGCTCGCCGGGCTACTCGAAAAACAGTACGTCCTCCGGTTACCTGAATACCAAGCCGTCTCACAGGCATGGGCAGTGACATTCTACCTGCTTGCATTCCTTTTCTGCGGGCTGTTCGTCTATCATCATTTCATCCTTCCACGCCCTTCCAAAGACAGGGAAAACACCGGAGCCACCACTCCTAAGCAGGTCATCATGGCTTTTGCGGAAACTTTCGTCGAGTTTTTCCGGAAAAAACACATACTCTCTGCCTTGGCCTTCATTCTGTTCTATCGTTTCGCAGAAGCACAATTGGTAAAGATCGCCAGTCCTTTTTTGTTAGACAAAAGAACGGCCGGAGGCCTGGAACTGGAAACCTGGGAAGTGGGAATGATCTACGGCACGATCGGAGTGATCGCCCTGACACTCGGCGGCATCGTCGGCGGTATCGTCATGGCACGCAACGGACTGAAACATTGGGTTTGGCGGATGACCGCCGCGATGAATATTCCGAACGTCGTTTATTTATTCCTGGCAATCGTCCAGCCGTCGGACACATGGCTCATTTCTTCCTGTGTGGCCATCGAACAACTGGGATACGGTTTCGGATTCACTTCCCTGACGTTCTACATGATGCTGTTCAGCGCAGGCAAACACCAAACCGCCCATTATGCCCTGTGTACAGGTTTTATGGCCTTGGGTATGATGTTGCCGGGCATGATTTCCGGCTGGTTACAAGAACACATCGGTTATCAGCTTTTTTTCGTATGGATCATGATTTGTACCCTTCCCAGCTTTATAGCAACCAAATATATCCGCATCGAAGAATAACCCTCTGCCAGACCTTTTACTTCTAAAACAACCATAAAAAAAGCGGCTTCCGGAAATGGAAGCCGCTTTTATTCTATTCCGGAACTCCCGGATCAGTCTGCACTCACAACGTCGGTCACATTGTTCAGCAAAAGCTGATATTTAATGAAACTACCGCTCTTGGCGCTGTACTTTGTATAAATCGCCGTGATATTCACTTTCGCTCCGTTTTCCGGCAGCTTATCCAAAGCAAAGCGGGCATAACCGCTGGAACGAACCAATAAATTTTCGGTAGGATCGCTCGCTCCGCCTGCCCCGAACTTAAACAAAGCCGTACCATAGTAACGGTTATTGTTGCTATTGAAAGCATACGTCGGATATTCCAGCGTAGCAGGACGCGGAGAGGCCGGCTCGGTGGGATACGGAACATTTTCCGGATCGGCTTCGTGGGCGGCCATATCTTCATCATACTTTTTCCAATCGCTGATAACGGTGAGGAAAGAATAATTGGTGTAAACCTGATCCACCTGCTCGAGGAACGAAGGATAGGTATCGCTGTCCCAACGGCCGTAATAACTGGTCAGCCCGTTGATACGCACCAACCTGCCCAAATAATCGTCGCTCAGCTCGGACGGAGAATTAATCACCAGAGTGTCCTGAGCCGTCAGCTTGGTATGCTCGCCCTTAAAAATGATCGTATTGATCAGCGTGCGCACATCGATATAGCCGTTGGCGTAATCCGGGTCCACCGAAGCGATACCCAAACTAAGCATATAGCGGTAACTTCCGATCACCAATCCCTGAGTTTTCACATACACCGTCTGTCCGACCTTATATTCGTTGTAAGCTCCGGTGATACCGATTTTCACTTCGATAGCCCCCGATTCATCCTGAATATACATGGTACGGTAGATATTTCCATAGGCGTCGTTACTGATAACCTTTCCCTTTATCACATAATCTTCCGCCACCTCCAGGCTTTTCCCCACAGAACCGGCTCCGGTTCCATACTTATCATAGAAAAGCTGCTTTACCGTACTGATCGGTACGATTTCGCTACCTGCAAAATCCTCATCGGTATAAATTTTCGCAGGTGCAGGATCATCGAAATCATTATAACAACCCGTAAGCAACAATCCTAAAAGCAAAGCCTGGATAAACAATATATTTTTCAATGTTTTCATACGTTTAAATTTTTTATTCTTAAACCATTCCGGCATATCCCTTAGAATCTAAAATAGATATTCAGATAATACGTCGTTCCGAACATATAGAAATATTTGGGATCGAAACGAGTATAATAAGTCTTACCGTTCAGCTCATTTTTCTTAAAACGCATCTGTTCGTAGCCTCCGGTCTTTGTATCCTTGTTGTTGAGAATATTCTTCACTTCCAGGCTAAAACCTAAATTATATTTACGCTGAATATACCAGGACTTACCTATATTGGCATTGAGGATAAAAGAATCGCCGAACTCTTCCTGATTCCTCATCGTACGGATCATTTCCTCACGTTTTTCCGGTTCGAACATATCGTAGTTTACCAAAGCCTGGTCGGTGCGATAAAGCGGATTCATGCTCTGATACATCCGGCCGTAATAATTCAAATCCAGTCCGGCATAAATATTATAAGGGCCACGGTAATTCAATCCGATGCTCGCAGCCGTCTGCGGAGTGGTCGCCACTTTCATATCCTTCCAATACACCCGGGTATTGGCTATCACGGCTTCGCTGTTATCGACAGTCTGTGTCACATAAGGATTGGAGGTATAGTAATAATTACCGAAACTGAAAGCTCCCTGCGCTTCGATCCCGGCAATCAACGGAACAGCCACACCCAACTCAAGTCCGACATGGGTCTGGTCGATCCCGCTCATAGCAAAGTTGGTATAAGCCCGGTTCTGATCGTCGTAAAAACTGATCAAATCGGTCTGATCCTTGATCTTTGTATAATATCCGGTCAGACGCACCCTCAACCCTGCCATACGCAAAGCATAATTCAGGTCGGCACTCAACACCTTCTCGGTAGTCAGGTTAGGCACTACACTGTTACGGGTACGCGGAGAAACGAAAGCATCCTGAAAATACGGAGCCTGGTGGAGGTAAGCAAAATTGGCATACACCATCTGATTCCCGGTAATCTTATAGGTCAGCCCCGCCTTTACGGTATAAGTCCAAAATCTCTGTTTAGCCGATTTTCCTTCCGAATTATCGGGGAACAAACCTTTTTTGTAAACACCGTCACGCCAAAATGTGGTATGTCCGCCCTCTAAACCTCCATAACCTTCGAAACGACCGACATTGAAACGATAGGTCGCCCACAATTTCTCGTTCAAAAGGTGTGCAAAATAATCGTAACCGTATTTATCGCCCTTCTTCACCAAACGGTTCGGAGTATTCAGGTTATTTTGAATAGCATTCCCGCTACCGAAATCGCGTTCGGCAAACTGATCTACATCCAGCCAGTAATCACCGCCTAACAAATCCTTGATCTTCTTATAATATTCCGTTTTATTCTGACGAAACTCGAATCCGGCGGAAATCTTACTATTTTCCTTTACCAATGTCACCAACTGAACTTTGGCATTAAAATCTTTCTGGTCGGTGTGACGTTCTTCCAGCACATATTTCGAACGGGTAGTTCCCTCCTCAATCACCGGATTCCCCCAGTATTCCCGGCCGGGATTCAATTCACTATTGTAATTCACATCATACAGCCTGTCCCAATTTATCTGACGCACATCCCAATTCGACCTCCAGCCTTCTGTGACATAAGCCGCCAAATAAGGATTATTTTTCGATTCATCGTCGGAACGGTAATAACTCGGCAAATAACGGTAGTAATCCGGACGCGGGTCTTGTGCATCATACCAGTCGAGAGCAGAATATCCGTTCTTTCCGAAGCGGTAAGACACGGTTGCCATCAAATTCAGCTTATTGCTGGGCTGATAGAAATAATTCAGCATAGCCACCGGCTCATGACTGTTTCGCACACGGGCATTTCGTTTCTTACCGTCCTGATAACCCCAGTTGGCATTATAGAAATTACTGCCGACTAAATCATACACTTCCTGAGTAGAAGCCGTCTGAGCCCCTCTCTGGGAAGGCGCACCGAAAAAAGTAAACGCCAGGCGATGGAACGGATCTATTTTCTTTTCCACAGACAGGAAATAAGACCAGGAATTATAATAAACGCCTTTTACCCAATCATTGCCTCCCTGACGGGTTGAAGCGGCAAGCGCATACGACCATCCTTTCTCGTTCTCTCCGGAAGCATAGCTCGCCATAACGCGGAAACGGTACATATTATTGGCATTGACGATGCTGGCGCGGAATCCCTTACGCATTTGCGAAGCCCTGGCGTTGATGTTCGTCGTTCCGTTCACCCCGCCTACCCCGTAATCCGAAATGGCAACTCCGCTGGAAAGCTCCTGATTACGCGTTGCGTCGTTCAATCCGGACCAAAGCGACCAGGGAGTGTAACCGCTCATCGCATCGTTCAGATAAACACCGTTCAGATAAACGCTCGCCATTCCATTGTCATACCCACGGGTACGAAAACGGGCTGCGCTGAACTTATATCCGGCAATGTTATCGAAAATATCTTTGGAAGCGGAAAGCACCACGGGCATGGATTGTGAACCGTTGTCCGATTCGGTATCGAATTCCGAAAAATCGGCATCGTCCACCGCCCGGTTCATCGTTTCCGGCACCAATGAAATAAAATTCAGGTCTTTCACCGTCTTATCCACAGTAACCCCCAGCTGTAAAGGCTGGAAATCGCCCGCTTCAAACAGCAGCTGATAAGTCCCCGGAGCCACGTCGCGAAACTCGAACGCACCTTTCTGGGTGTAAACCGTACGCGGCGACACGCCTAAAAGAGTAACCTTGGCATCGTCGATCAGCGCTCTTTCGGCACGGGAAACGACAACACCCTTAATACCGCCACTCTGAGCAAATAGCGGCGAAGAAAACGCCGCAAACAGAATAGCTAAAAACAATTTCATTCTCATATCGTTACATTATTATTTTGTAATGAAGATATATACGGGAAAATGATCGCTATATCCTCCCTGAAAAGTATTCCCGACAAAAGTTCTCAACGGATAATTTTTATATTGTCCGCTGCTTTGACGCAAGAACGGGCGGTCGAATATATTCCCATAATATTTACTCTTTGCCGGCTTATAAAGTTTCAATTCTCCCGGCTTTGCGTTCACTAAGTTCTCACTGACCACCATATTATCGAATAAATTCCAGGCATCCTGATAAGCAAGCGTTCCGTATCCGGCTTTAAACATCTGCAAAAACGGATTAAACAATCCTCCCGGTTTCACTTCGCCGACTTTTCCTTTTGCGTCCAGCACCTGCGAAAGGCTCTTATTGGTAGGATCATCGTTCATATCGCCCATAATAACGATATGAGTTTCCGGAGATGCCTTCAAAATGGAATCCACCGTATTTTTCACAAGCTGTGCCGCAGCCACACGTTTATATTCCGAAGCGGCCTGTCCTCCCAAACGTGAAGGCCAGTGGCATACGAAGAAATAAAACTTCTCTCCCTCGATCGTTCCCCATACGGAAAGTACATCCCGGGTCTTGAAATCCGGTTCACCGGGCAACGACAACAGGAGCGGACGGCTCCCTTCGTATTTAAACTGATCGGGGCGGTACATCAGCGCCACATCTACTCCACGGGCATCCGGCGAATCGTAATGCACGATTTGATAATTGGCCCGTTCCAGTTTCGGAGCGGCCACAATATCTTCCAGTACATTCCGGTTTTCGATTTCCGACACTCCGATAATGGTGGGATAAGACTTAAAAGTTCCTGCCATAGTATAAAATACCTGCTCGATATTACCGATTTTCTTCCAGTATTTTGCACTATTCCAGGCTTTGGGTCCCTGAGGAGTAAACTCCTCGTCATACACTCCCGGCGATTTTATGGTATCGAATAAATTCTCCAGATTGTAAAACACCACCGAATACGGCTTTGTTTGTGCCTGGGAATCCAACCAACCGATAAAAAAGACGAGTATTAAAACAAAATACAATTTTTTCATATCTGCCTAATTAATATTATAAGCCCCATTCTCTCGGAGCAAACTGGGCTTCCACCTGAGCTTGTATATCCTCCGGTAAATTAGCAAAGAAATCGATACCTGTTTTCCGTTCCACATCATACACAGAACTTGCGTCCGCAGCAGAAACCGATCCGCTATTAGCCTGATGCTTAAACCAGAAAGCGATTGCTTTATAAACGGGATTTCCCCCATTCAATCTCAATTGCATCAGCACTTTAAAATAATAGTTAGGAACTGCTATCCGGTTGCCGCTCTTATCTTCCACATATTTCACCGTCTCGTTTCCCCCCACGGTTTTCAACACAGCTCCGGTTACCACATAAAGGGTATCACAGGCATTCACCCAGGTTCGAACTTTAGTTTCAAGATCGACCCAGATTTTCTGATTAAAATTGGCGAGCTGAGGTGTCATATTGGTGTAATAAAACGTCTGTATATTCATTTCTTCGGTCGCCGTACGGTCGCCCGAAGGAATCTGATGTCCCCGGTCATATCCTTTAATGGTACTGGTCATCTGCTCGCTGGCAGGAAAAGAAGGATCGATTTGAAAATCATTCGTTCTCCCGACACTACCCAGGTACATTTTACAATGAGGATAAGCCACCCAATAAGCAATTCGTTCACTGGTATCGAAAAACAGCGTATAATTCCTGACATTCTTACCGCTCACGGTTACATAATGTGTCACATAACGGCAATTGGGCTGCTCCACCGTACCCGGCAGTTCAAGCCAATGGCCTAATTCCGGGGTAGGACCTCCGCCTGAAGTTCCAAGCTGGGTAAGCGTGACCGAAGCATTTGCGCTACCCGAAAAAGCCCGGATCACCGCTTTACGTGCATCGTCGGCAGTATTCTTTGTATATTGCAAAGCCACTCTGCTGTTACCCTGTCCGCTATTACTGGCAACAGAACACCATGCAGCCGTGCTATCGGGATATTCTATCGTTATATTCCAGGAACCATTACAGGTTATGTCCATAAACTGGGCAATATCCGTAGCCTCGACAGTCGATTTTGTCAGGGTAATCCCGATCTCACTCCCACCGTCATCATTATCCGACTCACAACCTGCAAATCCCAATGCAAAAACAACCAGGACTACCGTCCAATACACCCGGTTTATGTTTTTCAAAACTGACATGAATTGCGTCCTTTCTTTGATAATAATCTCTGCTGCAACCTGAGCCACAGCAGAGATCCTTGTTTTAATTTGATATTTTCAGAAACAACTTTTAATTATACCATAAATTAATTACCTGCATAATCTGTCCAACCGATATTCCAAATAGAAACACGATCAGCATTTTTAGTCGAATTAGAAGGATGATTATTGGTAATTACAATCTGAAAATCACCACTTACATTAACAACAACACTATAATCATAAGCTGTCAATTTAACAACCTCGCTATTAGGCTTTGTCAGATCAAAAGTTTTAACGACACTACCGTTTTGTTTGATATCAATGGTTACACTGACACCATTTGACTCACCAAAAGCATTTCCATACTTGAAGCTCAATTCTCCGCAACCACCTGTTAAAACCGGCGAAGTAAGCACACCAACAGTTGTTGTTTTACCGTTCAAACAAACAGCTTTATCATCAGCAGTACCAATAAATTTGAATATTGGATTCGCATCCTTATCACCCCCCTGTTGAATAGCAGCATTAACAGCTTCCCAACCTGCAGTAGTCGTATAAGTCCCATATGCCGAATTAGCCGCCAATGTATTCAAATCTGCCATATTATCAACAGCAGCAGTTACAGTTGCAACCACCGTATTGTTTGTCAATTCTGCAATACCGCTAATCGTGAAAGTCACACTTCCGGCAGCGGTCGGAGTTCCGGTGATCGGCAATTCGATAGAGCCGGTTCCTTCACTCAATGTTTTGGTTACAGCCGTTGTAATCGGGTCGATTCCGGCAGCAGCATCTCCCGATACAGCCACAGTGATATTATAAGTTTCAGAACCTGTTGCAGCGGTGTAAGGAATCGTGATCTTTCCATTCACGATAGCTTCTCCGGCCTTTATGGTGGTAGCTGTAAATTCAGGAGTTCCGAAAGCGAAAACCGCTTCTCCACCGAAACGCGGCCCGGTAAGACCTGCAAAATCAGTTGCAGTTTGAGGAGCCACCTGATAAATGGCTGCTTCTCCGTCAGGAATATTGACTCCGGCAATACCTTTCAAAGTACCGCTTCCCTGGGGAACGTTATCGTCTTTAAACACGGAATATGAAGCGGAGAACATAGAGAAATTCTGTCCGGTTTTTGCCTCCATTCCGATGTTTGTATGCTTGCCGTCTTCCACCATTTTCTTGCCCAGATCGGCAGCGATCACTTCTACGTCCGGCACTGCAACATACATAGATTCATAAGTACCTGCCACAATATCGGCTGCTGTTACTTCTTTTGCCGGGATAATCTTGGTTTCTCCGGTTGTGGTAGCCTTGGCATTACTGAAATTGTTCAACTGCAGCAAACCCTGATATTTAGACAACTGAGCGCCTTCCAAAGCCAATTCCAGTTCAGTGCCCACAGCATAATCCGCATTAGCAGTAAAACGAACGGCAATACCTGCCTCTCCGTCGGAGATCACTACATTTTTCAGGGAAGTGCTGTTTCCGCCGTCCTTATTGCTGATCACACTGGCCTTTACATATAAGTTTTCAGAGATTGTCACTTCACCTTTAGCACGAAGTTCTGCCACAGTGATATAGGTTTTTTCTCCCGGTGTTCCCGGATCGATCATCGACCCGTTGCCGCCTTGATACAGAGTAAAATCGTCGAAACGGTATCCCTGGTTTGCTTGCAGATTGGAAGTTGCATACTTGATATACAATTTAGCCGATCCGCTGGGAACTTTAAATTCAGTAGTAACCATATACCAGTTTCCACCGCCTTGTTGTTCTACGGAATAGGTCAATGGAGCCCAATCCGTTCCATTCACACTTGCACTCAAAGCAAAAGAATTGGCCGTTACCGGAGAGAATACAGATCCGTTTTCATAAGCAGACTGGAAGATCGCACCGAATTTAAACGTGAAATTAGACTGTCCGGTGATATTGATACTGTTGATAACAAACTCACTGGCAGCAGTGTTCATACCTACATAAGGAGCACCGGAGAAAGGAGTTCCGTCGCCCGGAGCGAAAGCGTTGCCGCTATTGCTGACATTAGCCTTGTTTCCGGAATAAGTTACGCCAGCCTGATCGAGGGTTCCCCCTTTTTCCCAACCCTGGTACTGATCGACATAAGGCCAGCCATCGTCGCCTCTTTCAACCGATGTTCCGCAATTTTCTTTATAAAGCACTTCGCCGATCGGCCCACCGCCTTCGGCATATTGAGTGATCTTTAAACTGGTAGAAGCTGTGCTTGCTGTCAGTTTTAAAGTAGCGGAACGTTCACCTCCGTCGTTCGGCAGAACGGTGACACTGATCGTTCCGTTTCCGCTTCCTTCTTTCTTGTCGATAGAAATCCATGAATCGACACCGCTTTCAACAAAAGCTGCCGTCCAATCACGGTTCGACTCGATCGCAATACTCTTCGTCAATTCGTTCCCGGACGCATCAAACGTAAGAGAAGTTGGTTTAGGCGTGATGAACGGTCCATCCGAATCGACATCATCATTGCTACAACTCCAAAAACCGGCTGTGGAAACCAGCATCAGAGCCACCATTAATTTGTGTAACCTGATCTTTTTCATACTAAATAGATTATTGTGAAACATTATACCTTTTTTACTTCCTTTTCAAGGCATTCATCTGAATATGAAACCTTTTAACATCTTATATAAACGTTCGTTTTTTCTTGTCGAACAAAGACCTGAGAACTTTTTCCCCTATCCTTCTCCTTCTTTTTTCCTTTTCTTTTCTTTCTACTTTCTTTAATTCTATTCTTTATTGATTCTCAATATTTTACTTTTTTTCTTACATTTTTTCTCCTGGAAAAGACCGGTAAATTTTCTCTTTTAAACTTTTTCCACTACCGCCCGTTCTGAATGAAAATATCATCTTATTAAAACGAACGTTTTTATTAATCATTTGAAAATCAAAAGTAATGCTTACTTTAAATTCGAAAACGAAATAACTACAATTTTGTTACAAATATGCTTTCCAAAAGTTAAGTTTCGATGAACAAAAGATCAACCTATAATCATTCCGACAACAGTCGCCGATAATAAGGACGCTAAAGTTCCGGCCAGCAAAGCGCGCATTCCGAATTTGGCCAGCAAAGGCTTGTTCTTCGGTGTCAATCCGCCGATACCGCCGATCTGAATGCCGATAGAGGCAAAATTTGCAAATCCGCAAAGGAAATAAGTACACATAATAATGGATTTCATCTCTGCAAACGATCCGGCGACTTTCAAATTAGCCAGATCGACATAAGCGATAAATTCCGTCATGATGATCTTTTGTCCCAGCAAACTACCTGCATATACAATATCCTGAGAAGAAATACCGATCAGCCACATAATCGGGGAAATGGCATATCCCAATATAAACTGAAGGCTCAGCTCTTTATTCCGTCCGTCGGTAATCTCTGCAATCCAGTCGTTCAGGTGGGTAAGGCTACCGAATTTCATAAATAAATAGTTGGCAAAAGCAATGAAAGCCACGAACACCAGCAACATACCGGCAACATTCACGGCTAATTTCACACCTTCGGAAGCACCGTTAGAAATAGCATCCAAAACATTTTTACCCACCTTATTCTTTGAAATCTGTATATTGTTGTTCACTTTTTGAGTCTGCGGAATCAGAATCTTGGCAAACACCACCGCTCCGGGCGCAGCCATAACGGAAGCGGCCAGCAAATGCTTGGCAAACACCAGTCTTTGCACGGGATCTTCTCCCCCTAAAAAGCTGATATAAGCAGCCAGCACCCCACCGGCAATCGTGGCCATGCCCCCGGTCATCACCAAAAAGATTTCCGAAGGGCTCATATCGTCGAGATACTCTTTAATCATCAAAGGAGCTTCCGTCTGTCCCAAAAAGATATTACCGGCTACCGACAACGATTCCATTCCCGAAATATTCATCAGTTTGGTCATGACCCAGGCAAGGCCATACACCACCTTCTGAATAATACCTAAATAAAACAATAACGAAGTAAGGGCAGAAAAGAAAATAATTGTAGGAAGCACCTGAAAGGCAAAAATATAGCCCGCTTTAGAAGTATCGACCAAATCCCCTAACAAAAACGAAGTTCCATCCCGAGTGAAATCAAGAATCGTGACGAAGATCTTTCCGAAAAACTCAAAGAATGCCTGAACAAAGGGCACATACAAAATTCCGACAGCCAGCAGTAGTTGCATCACCAATCCGATCCCGACTACCTTCCACGAAACGGCTTTCCGGTTACTACTGAACAACCACGCTATCCCGATGAGCGTAGCGATCCCTAAAAGCCCCCGAAGCACGGATATGAAAGAAATATGGCTTTCAATATTCGAGGCCGTCTGAATGCCCCCGCCATGCTGTGCGTATAGGCTACCCGCCGTAAGTACCAGCAATACAGGCACCAGGCAAATTACTTTTTTTAAAATCCCGTTCATACCAATTCACAACATTAACATTCTCGAAAGAATGGTTAAATATAAAATATTAAACATTAAAATTACACAAAATACAAATATATTTATTCAAAATATGATGTCAAACTATGGTCTTTTTCTTTAAAATTTCAAAAAACGCTTATTTCACCGTGTCCAACCGTCATTTTTCATCTCACCAGGCGTTTCCCTAAAATTTTCAAGTCTTTTTCTTCATCCCCCAGAAGAGCGATCCGGGGAAGAGTCCCCCATTCTTCGAATCCCAGGCTTTTAAAAAGATTCAAACTCGGGATATTGTGTGCGAAAATAAATCCCAGCAAAGTCTTTATCCCCATTTCCGGAGCCTGTTCCATACAATGTTTTAAAATCATTTTTCCGTAACCGTTCCCCCTCTGCCCTTTTTCCAGATAAATACTGACCTCGGCCGTAGCCTCATAGGCAGGACGTCCATAAAACGATTGCAGGCTTACCCAGCCTATGGCTTTCTTCTTTTCACTTTCCACAATCCAAAGCGGTCTTTTACGGGCATCGTGCTTTTCAAACCAACTTCGCCGGCTCTCTACGGTTACCGGTTCCGTATCGGCTGTAACTGTTTTTCCCGGAACAGTCGAGTTATAAATTTCGACAATCCAATTCAAATCCGACAAAACAGCTTCTCTATAATGCAACATAATCATTATTCTTTTACACTTTTCCCCAGCTTTTCTGTATTATTCCTCAAATTAACACAAAAATTAGCGAATAATCCAGCCTCTTATCCAAAATATATTTTTTTATTATTAACAACTATCAACCGCAATTTGATTCATCGTATTTATACGCCCGTTTGCTGTTAAAAGATTGTAAAATTCAAATATATTTCTTATATTGCGCCCTGAATGGGAAAAATTTCAATCATAAATACTTAAATTTACTAACAATGAAAGTTATTCACGCTCTCTTTTTAGCCGTATTGTGCAGTGTCGCATTATGCTCTTGCGAGTGCAAAAGCATGAAAGAAGTAAACATTGTTCCTAAACCTGTATCATTGGAAATACAACAGGGATGCTTCAAACTCACCCCCAAAACAGTCATCAATGTCGTTGCCGGAGCGGACGACCTGACTCCAGCCAATGAATTTATGAGCAAATTGGTGGCCGCTTCTTTCGGATCACCTTTAAAGATTGAAGAAGGTGCAGCTAAAAATAAAGCGATCAATGTGACCGTTACACCGGAAATGAAAGCCGAAACCTATACCCTGAATGTCACATCCAAAGGAATCGATATTAAAGCAGGTAGTTCCAAAGGCGTATTCTATGCTTACCAGAGCCTGCGCCAGATGATGCCGACAGGGATCGAGAAAGGTGAAAAAATGAAATCTATCGAGGTTCAGAATGTAAACATTCAGGATGAGCCCCGTTTTGCTTACCGGGGAATGATGCTGGATGTTTGCCGCCACTTTTTCCCGGTCGATAGCGTTAAGACTTACATCGATATGCTGGCACTCCACAAACTCGACCGTTTCCACTGGCACCTCACCGACGACCAGGGTTGGAGAATCGAGATCAAAAAATATCCGAAATTAACCGAAATCGGCAGTACCCGCCCCGGCACTGTGATCGGACGTAATTCCGGTAAATACGACAGTATTCCGGTAAGCGGTTTCTACACGCAGGAAGAAATAAAAGATGTAGTTAAATACGCAGCAGACCGTTATATCACGATTATCCCGGAAATAGAACTTCCGGGACACGCCAGAGCCGCCCTGGCATCTTATCCGGAATTAGGTTGCACCGGAGGTCCGTATGAAGTGGCAAGGGAATGGGGCGTATTCCCCGAAGTATATTGCGCCGGGAACGACAAAACCTTTGAATTTTGGGAAGGCGTGTTCGACGAAGTAATTCCACTTTTCCCTTCTGAATATATACACGTAGGAGGTGACGAATGTCCTAAAGCAGCCTGGAAAAAATGTAAAAAATGCCAGGCACGGATCAAAAAGGAAAAACTGAAAAACGAATACGAATTACAGAGCTATGTGATCCACCGCATGGAAAACTACCTGAATTCAAAAGGGAAAAAACTGATCGGCTGGGACGAAATCCTGGAAGGCGGTCTTTCAAAAACGGCAACTGTAATGTCATGGAGAGGAACCAAAGGAGGAATCGCAGCCGCCAAAGCGGGGAACCATGTGGTAATGACACCGAACTCCCATGTGTATTTAGACTATTATCAATCGAAAGACACCAAAAACGAACCCTTCGGTATCGGTGGTTTCGTGGACGTAGCCAAAGTGTACAGCCTGGAACCGACCGCAGGCCTGAACCCCGAAGAAGCTCAAATGGTGATCGGGGCGCAAGCCAATCTTTGGGCAGAATATATCAAAACTTTCAGCCACGTACAATATATGGTATTACCCCGTATGGCGGCATTGGCCGAAGTGGCGTGGACGCCGGCAGCACAAAAAGACTATGAGGACTTTAAGAAAAGAGCGATCGGACTGACCGACAGATATGAAGCCCTCGGATATAATTATGCCAAACATATTTTGAATAAGCCAGCAACAACTACCGAAGAGGTAAAAAAAGAACAATAATTTAAATGAATTTATTTTCAAAGATCATGTGGTTAGCACTTCTGACAGGAGTGCTTTCCGCATGTACACATAAACCACAGGAAACTACGATTACGCTCTACTGTACGACCGACGTACACGGGAGCATTTTTAATTTTGATTTAAAAGAAAATAAGCCTACCAATAATAGCCTTTCCAACCTATCGCAATTTCTTAAAGAGGTTAGGCAAGACGGTAAAAAAGATTATATCCTGCTCGACGGAGGCGATTTTTTACAAGGACAACCCTCGAATTATTATTCCAACTTTATCGATACCGGAACCATGAATCTGGCCTCTAAGGTCATGAATTTCTTAGAGTACGATGTGGCATCCGTGGGCAATCACGATATAGAAGCCGGACATAAAGTATATGATAAAGTCAAAGGAGAATTTCAATTCCCCTGGTTAGCGGCCAACATCCTCGACCTGCGAACCGGACAACCCTATTTTAAACCCTATACGGTTATTTTCCGCCAGGGAATAAAAATCGTTGTTTTCGGAATGATCACTCCCGGAATCCCGAAATGGCTGCCACGCCATCTGTGGAGCGGAATGGAATTTATGGATATGTTGGAAACGGCTAAACACTGGGTTCCTAAAATCCAGGAAGAAGAAAAACCCGACTTACTGGTCGGTTTGTTTCACTCCGGATTCGACTACACTTATGGAGGGGAAAACGAGCACACCCCCAATAACGAAAACGCCAGCTTACTGGTTGCTCAAAAAGTGGAAGGTTTCGATGTTGTCATACTCGGACACGACCACCAGGGAAAAGTGGAACTGATTACCAACGATGTAGGACAGCAGGTGCAAATCATCGACTCGCGCTCTCATGCCGACTGTGTTGGGAAAGTGACCATTCACCTGAAAAAGAAAGAAGGTAAATACCGCAAAAAATACGAAGCCGAACTGATCGAACTCGGCAAATTGGAACAAGATTCCGAATACAACCTGCGTTTCCAGCCGGAATTAGAAAAAGTGAAAAACTATATCGATACGAAAATAGGGACATTTACCCAAGCCGTATCCGGACGTGAAGGCATGTTCGGCCCTTCTGCCTTCACCGACCTGATTCACGATGCCCAACTGGCATGCACAGGAGCGGATATTTCATTCAGCACCATCTTGCAGCGGGATGCCCTGATCAACGAAGGGACCATTACTATCCGGGATATGTTCAACCTGTATAAATACGAGAATGGGTTATATACCATGACATTCACAGGCGAAGAAATACATCGTTATCTTGAATATGCTTACGGCTTGCAATACAACACCATGCGTTCTTCCAAAGATCATTTACTCAATTTCCAAACCGACGAAAAGGGAGAACTCGTTCGCAGCAATCACGGCAATTATCTATTAATAAACGACTTTTTCAACTTTTCGTGTGCCGCCGGAATCCGCTACACGGTAGATATCAGCAAAACTCCCGGCAATCGCGTAAAAATTCATTCGATGTCCGATGGAACGCGTTTCTATGCCGACAGCACCTATCTGGTAGCGATCAACTCCTACCGGGGCAACGGAGGGGGCGGTCATCTGACCAGAGGAGTGGGACTGACAAAAGAGGAAATGCTCGGCCGGGTCGTATCCATTAAAGAAAAAGACGTACGCTATTATATTTCGGAATACATCAAAACTCATAAAACCCTCACCCCGAAATGCCGCAACGACTGGAAAGTCGTGCCGGCGAACTGGTTTAAGGCAGGCAAAGAACAAGATTACCGGTTATTATACCAGTAAAATTTAATCGAAACGTAACAACATTTTTTTACAAAACAGGCTTACAATTCATAAAAAAACATAAATTTGTTTGCCTAATTTTAAAAACATATTGAATTATATTATTTTTCAATCACCATACAAAACACTTACACTATAAAATTCAACTTTTTAACACTCACGCAAAAAATGAAAAAAATTTACACCCTCATTGTGCTATTTTTTCTTATCCAGACCGTCTCTGCCCAGGTCACAACTTCCGGCATAGACGGACAGGTGAAAGAAGAAAGCGGATATCTTCCCGGAGCGACTGTGCTGGCAGTACACCTCCCCACAGGAGCCCGCTACGGAACAGTGACCAACGAAGACGGTCGCTTCACCTTACAGGGATTACGTCCGGGAGGCCCTTACCAGATCACGATCTCTTTTATCGGCTATCAAACTGAAAAGCTGGAAAACATCACATTAAAACTGGGAGAATCGTTCGTGTTGAATACGGTTCTGAAACCGACTTCACAAAATTTAGAGGAAGTCCTTGTTATAGGAGAAGCAGGCAATTCGTCAAAAAACGGAACAGCTACAAACTTTTCCATGCGACAAATCAACGCCCTGCCTACCGTTAGCCGGAGTATCACCGATATGACGCGCCTCACCCCGCAGGCTTCTGTCAATTCCAACGGTGCGATCTCATTTGCCGGAGCGAACAACCGTTACAATAGTTTTCAGATCGACGGTGCGATGAATAACGATGTATTCGGTCTGACTTCGAACGGAACGAACGGCGGACAAGCCTCCGTAGAGCCCGTATCTTTCGAAACCATCGAGCAGATTCAGGTAAACATCGCTCCATTCGACGTCCGCCAGTCAGGATTCACCGGTGGCGGGATCAACGCAGTCACAAAATCGGGAACAAACGAATTTCATGGCACGGCCTATTTCTTTGGAAATAATCAGGGTTTGACCGGTAAAACTCCGGGAACTTTGAGAGAAGGACAAAAACGGGAACGATTGGTGAAGCAACACGATTACCAATTCGGTATCACCGTAGGAGGCCCCATTCTGAAAGACAAATTATTTTTCTTTGCCAATTACGAACGAACCGATAAATCTTATCCCACTTCCAACAACCTGAACGACGGCTCTAACTTCACAGAAGAAAAGACCAATCAGGTATTGGCACATCTGCAAACTCTGACCGACGGGACTTATTCCGCCGATTTCGATAAAAAAGACGTTTACACCCATTCCGACAAAGCGAGTTTAAAGCTGGACTGGAACATCAACGAACGCCATAAATTGACGGCACGGTATAGCTACGTAGGAGCAAAAAAATTAAGTTTCCCGCGCTCGGCAGGTAAATTATATGCTTCCGATGCAGCCTTCGAATTCAACAACAAGACGAACTCCTGGATTGTTGAATTGAATTCCCGGATCAAAGATGCCATGAACAACGAATTGCGGGCTTCTTACGTGCGTGTTCGCGATTCACGCGACCCGCAGGGAAATCCGTTCCCCAGCATCACCATTAAAGACGGCAGTAACGATGCACTTACCCTGGGAACCGAATATTCTTCTATGGCCAATTCCCTGAATCAGGATATTATTTCACTGACCGACAATTTCAGCTGGCTGGTAGGAAACCACCACCTGACATTCGGAACACACAACGAACTTTATTTCTTTAAGAACCTGTTCATTCAGAATCTATACGGTTCGTACACCTTCAATTCTATCGATAATTTCCTGCAAAACAAAGTAGATCTGTTCTTTTACGGCCAATCCAACATCGAGCGTACGGGAAAAGCAGACTATGCACCGGAATTCGGAGCGATGCAATTGGGATTTTATATACAGGATAATTGGAACATCTGCGATAATTTCAACCTGACTTACGGCGTACGTATGGACATCCCGTTATTACTCGATCGTCCTACCGAAAACCCGGATTTCAATAGTTCGGACATTGCACTGGAATACGACGTAAAAACCAATGCCAAACCGAAAGCCAGGCCGCTATGGTCTCCGCGTGTAGGGTTCCATTGGACTCCGGATGAAAATCGCCACCATCTAATTCGGGGTGGGGTCGGAATCTTTACCGGACGCATCCCCTTCGTATGGCTGAGCAACAGCTTCTCAAACACAGGTATGGAATTTTTGAAATATGCTTATTACAGCAATTCCCAGCTTCCTAACGGAATCTATTTCAACACGAATCCGCATACCCAGTATGAAATGCTGCAAAATGCAACGGCAGCAACCACGGAAGTCGATATCTTCGATAAGAAGTTCAAATTCACTCAAAACCTGCGTTTCAATCTCGCTTACGAATATACCTTCAACTTCGGAATGAAAGCTACCCTGGAAGGTTTATATTCAAAAACACTGAACGACATTGTATATAAAGACCTGAATATCGAGCAAACCGGAGAGACCGTAGCCTCCGCTCATGGCCTGGACTTCGACGACCGTCCCATGTTCAAGAGCAAAGTAAACCCGGCTTATACGAATTTTATGTATCTGGGAAATACGCACAAAGGCTACACCTACAACTTCTCCCTGAAATTGGATAAATCGTTCAAATTCGGATTAGACGCCACGGCAGCCTATACTTTCGCACGAAGCAAGTCGGTAAACTCTGCCGGATCGTCGGTAGCTTTCTCCAACTGGAGATATAATGAAGTAAAGGGCGACCCGAACAATCCGGAATTGGGATTCTCCGATTTCAACATCCCTCACCGGGTAGTCGCTTCCATATCTTACAGCAAGGCCTATGCAAAACATTTCAGAACGACAGCCACGCTGGTTTATACCGGACAAAGCGGAGTGCCTTACAATGTAACCTATTACGGCGACCTGAACGGTGACGGCTCCAACGGGAACGACCTGATATTCATCCCGACCGATGCACAGATCGATCAGATGCAATTTTCAACCAACAACACCGATAAAACGGCCGACCAGCAACGAGCCGACCTGAAACAGTTTCTCGGCAACGATAAATACATGAAAAAACACCGGGGAGAATATTACAAACGTAATGCTGCCAATCTCGACTTTGAACACCATTTCGATTTACGTATTCTTCAGGATTTCAAATTCAAAGCCGGCAACCGTACCCACACTTTCCAGGTGTCGTTCGATGTGTTGAACATCGGTAACATGTTCAATAAGAACTGGGGCAAGGAAAACTTTTTGAGCAACAACACCTATTCGCCCATCAGCTACGATGCCAGAACGAAGACATTCCAATATCTGGAAGGCGGCAACTATCAACCGGTCACTATTTCCGATTTTAGTTCCCGTTGGAGAGGACAGTTAGGAATTAAATACATTTTCTAAAGCCAAACGCTGAGGAACAAAAAAATCCGCCGGGAATCCCGACGGATTTTTTTATAATCTATGCCTAAAATGTAATCTTAAAACCCATCCGGCATAGTGCCGGAACGGATCGATTAACGAATATCGGAACCCGGTTTGATTTCCTTGTCGGGGCTGACAAACGACAGGCTTCCGTCTGCATTCTCCGCCATCAGGATCATCCCCTGCGACATGATGCCCTTCAATTCCTTAGGAGCCAGATTTACCAAAATGCTCACCTGTTTGCCGACCACTTCCTCCGGAGTATAATATTCGGCAATCCCGGAAACCACCGTACGGGTATCGATTCCCGTGTCGATCGTCAGTTTCAGCAGCTTTTTGGTTTTAGCCACTTTTTCGGCAGCCACGATCTTCCCGACACGTATATCCAATTTGGCAAAATCCTCAAAAGAAATATTTTCTTTAGCCGGTGCAGCCTGTACACCCGCCATCTCGTTCTCTTTCTTCGTAGCCTGTAATCTGTCGATCTGCCGCTGGATCGCTTCATCCTCGATCTTTTCAAACAGCAATCCGGCCTCATGAATCCGATGTCCCGCAGCCACAGCATCCGCACCCATCTTATTCCAGGGCAACGTCCCGATATTTAAAAATCCGCGTAACTTAGCGGCACTGAACGGCATAAAAGGCTCGGTCAGCGTAGAAAGGTCGGCGGCAATCTGCATACAGATATTCAGCACGGTCTTCACCCGGGCTTCGTCCGTTTTAATCAGTTTCCAGGGCTCGGTATCGGCAAGATACTTATTTCCCAAACGCGCCAGATTCATACACTCTTTCAATCCTTCACGGAAATGGAAAGTATCCAGATTCTTTTCCACCCGTTCTATGATCTGCGGAATCTCTGCCAGCACCTCACGGTCATAATCGGTCAGCTCGCCTCTCTCCGGTACAACCCCTCCAAAATATTTATGCGTCAGCACGATCGTGCGATTGATGAAATTACCATAGATCGCCACCAATTCGCTATTATTCCGGGTTTGAAAATCCCTCCATGTAAAATCGTTATCCTTTGTCTCCGGAGCATTGGCCGTCAGCACATACCGCAACACGTCCTGTTTCCCCTCAAAATCACGGAGATACTCATGCAGCCACACCGCCCAATTACGGGAAGTGGAAATCTTATCCCCTTCCAGATTCAGGAATTCGTTGGCAGGCACATTGTCCGGCAGAATATAACTTCCCTCTGCTTTCAGCATTGCCGGGAAAATAATGCAATGGAATACAATATTATCCTTGCCGATAAAATGAATCATCCGGGTTTCGGGATCTTTCCAATATTTCTCCCAATCGGGAGTAAGGTCTTTCGTCGCGGAGATATAACCGATGGGTGCATCGAACCACACATACAACACTTTGCCCTTTGCCTCTTCCAAAGGCACAGGCACACCCCAATCCAGATCGCGGGTCACGGCACGAGGCTGCAAACCGTTATCCAGCCACGATTTACATTGGCCATATACATTGCTTTTCCACTCTTTATGCCCTTCCAGTATCCATTCTTTCAACCAATCTTCATATCGATCCAAAGGCAGATACCAGTGTTTGGTCTCTTTCAGCTCCGGTTTATTCCCGGTGATTGCCGACACCGGATTGATCAGGTCGGTAGCATTCAAACTCGTCCCGCAAGCCTCGCACTGATCGCCGTAAGCCCGTTCATTTCCGCAATGAGGGCATTTTCCGACGATATAGCGGTCGGCCAGAAATTGACCTGCCTTTTCATCGTAAAACTGCATAGAGGTCTTTTCGATAAACTTTCCCTCGTCGTACAATTTTTTAAAAAAAGCCGACGACAATTCGTGATGAGTGGAGGAACTCGTACGGGAATAAATATCAAACGAAATACCGAATTCTTCAAATGAATCCTTGATAATTTTATGGTATCTGTCCACAATATCCTGCGGGGTAACGCCTTCTTTCTGAGCCTTTATGGTAATGGGCACGCCGTGCTCGTCCGAACCGCCGATGAAAACCACATCTTCCCCTTTCTGGCGCAGATAGCGCACATAAATATCCGCCGGTACATATACTCCCGCCAAATGACCGATATGAACAGGCCCGTTAGCGTAAGGCAATGCCGTCGTAATCAGATTTCTTTTGAATTTCTCCATATATTTTCGTCTTTGAAATGTTTTTATACAAAATCAGCGTACAAAGGTAAGAAATAATTGACAACAGAAAACCTTCCGTGTTTCATCTTTTGGCAGTCGTAATTCTTTTCCTTTTGGCAAAAATTCGCTACCTTCGCATAAACAATATGGACAATCTAAACCGCCACGATTATGTTACGTCCAGCCTATTTGCAAAACGGAGATAAAGTAGCTCTGGTTTCTCCGGCAGGTTTTATTCATCCTCAGCATTTGAGAAATGCCTGCAAAATCCTGCAAGCCTGGGGTTTGGAACCCGTTATGGGGAAACACGCAGCCGCCCAATTCGACACGTTTGCCGGGACGGACGACGAACGGCAGGAAGATTTTCAATGGGCGCTCGACGATCGGGAAATCAAAGCTATTTTTTGTACCACAGGGGGATACGGTGGCCTACGGATCATCGAAAATCTGGATTACTCTATTTTTCAGGGCACTCCCAAATGGCTGATCGGTTCCAGGGAGATCACAGCCTTCCATTCCCAGCTGAATTTATTGGGAGTAGAAAGTATATACGCCCCCATGCCTTCCGATTACCCGATATTACCGCCACAGGCTTTAGAGAACCTGCGCAGGCTTCTGTTCGGAGAAAATCTGGAATACTACATCGAAAATAATCCGTTAAGCCGCCCCGGAATCGTTCAGGCTGAAATTTCGGGGGGATGTATCAACATGACCAGACGTCTGCACGCCACGACGCTCCAGCATAATTTTAAAGGGAACATTCTCTTCCTGGATTTAACTACGGCTATGCTCGAAATGGAAAGCCTTCTCAGGTGTATGAAGTTTTCCAAAATATTCCAAAACATACAAGGGCTGGTGATCACCGACACCCTGCCGCAATTGAGTGGCGAAGCGGTTAAGCTCATCAACGATATCAGTGCTGACTATAATTATCCGGTTTGTGTGGGCTGGTCTGTTTCGAATTATCCATTAATTCTCGGTGCTAAAATTATCCTTACAATAAACGAAACGAAAACTAAAATCTATTACGTCTGAATAAAATCACTTCACGATATGGAACAACACCTGCTTGCTATCAGTCTAAAAGCAGTATTAGAATACTGTGACTCATATACATACTATTCAAAAACCGGCTATAAACCTTTAATCGGCGTTTCTGCCAACCTCAGCGAAGGACAATCCTGCATTAACAACGACTATACGAATTCTGTGATTGCAGCAGGCGGAATCCCCGTCCTGATTCCTGTAACCACCGATCCTCTTGTCTTGAAAGCCGTCATAGCGGAACTCGACGGCCTGTTATTGACCGGCGGCCCCGATATAAACCCCGTTTATATGAACGAAGAACCGCTTCCGGGTTTAGGAACGGTGAATGCCACCCGCGATCAATACGACCTGTTTCTGCTGAAAGCGGCCAACGATCGCCAGCTTCCCGTATTCGGTATTTGCCGGGGGCATCAGGTGATTAATGTGCTTTTCGGAGGGACTCTGTTTCAGGACATCATTTCCCAGATACCCAAACCCCTGTCTAAACACAGCCAAACGGCGGAAGGCTGGGTGGGAACCCATCAGGTTTTGATCGAACCGGATTGCAGGCTGGCCGAAGTATTCCAGGAAGAAGACGAAATATACACCAATTCATTCCACCACCAGACGATAAAGAATGCAGCCAAAGGCTTCACGATCACGGCTTATTGCATCGACGGCATGAACGAAGGGCAGGAAGCCGACCCCGAAACCGGAAAAGAGATTTTCAGTGTGCAATGGCATCCGGAACGCATGGCATCCACGAATGCCAAGATGCTGGGATTATTCAAATACCTTGTAGGGCAAGCGGGCTTGTTCCATGAATGTAAACAGATACACGAACAGGGACTGATCGTCGATTCGCACGTCGATACGCCCATGTGGTTCAAAGAGGGATTCACCATTTCCGAAAGGGAAAACACGTCAAAGGTCACCTTGCCGAAAATGGAAGAAGGCCGCGTGGACGCCGTCTTCATGGTAGCCTACCTCAAACAAGAAGCACGCGACGAAGCTTCACTGGCAAAAGCAACTCAAAAAGCAACCGACCTGATCGCGCAGATCAAACGGCAAGTAACGCAAAATGCCGACCTCGTCGCCCTTGCCTGCAACCGGGAAGACCTGATACGTAACAAACAGGAAGGTAAAAAAACCATATTCATAGGTATTGAAAACGGATATGCCCTGGGGAAAGACCTCGGCAACATCGCCCGTTTCAGGGATATGGGCGTCAGCTATATCACCTTGTGTCATAACGGCGATAACGACCTGTGCGATTCGGCAAGGGGAACAGGCGAACATAACGGACTCAGCGAGCTGGGACGGCAAGCCGTGGCGGAAATGAACCGCCTGGGAATTATGGTCGATATTTCCCACACCTCGGAGAAAACGGTTTACGATGTGCTCGCCACCAGCAAAACTCCGGTCATTGCTTCCCATTCCTCTGCAAGAGCACTTTGCGACCATCCCCGAAACCTGACCGACGAGCAATTGAAAGCCATTGCCGCCACAGGAGGCGTTGTGCAGGTATGCCTGTATCACGGCTTTCTGACCGATAACGAAAAAGTCAGTCTGCTCGATGCCGTGCGCCACATCGACTATATGGTAAAGCTTATCGGCGAAGACCACGTCGGGATCGGATCGGATTTCGACGGCGACGGAGGAATCCGGGGCTGTAATGCGGAAAACGAAATGATCAACCTGACCAGAGAACTGCTGCGTCTGGGCTATTCACATAAAACAGTAGAAAAAATCTGGGGAGGCAACCTCCTCAGGGTCATGGAAGAAGTCCGCCGGTTTGCCGGACAAGCCTGACCGCATCAAACGACTTTAGGATTTAATTGAAAAGAAATTCCGGTTATCCCAATTCAGCGTATCGTGAAAAGGGAAAATCGTGAATATCTTTTCAATGCCCTCTTCTTTCACAGTCACCTGCTCGTCGGAAGAATTGTAAGCTTTAATCAGAGCGATTTCATGCTCGGACATCTGGGAACAAAACAACCGCAAATAAAAATCCTTTTCCTCTTCGTCCAGAAATTTTTCATCCTGTTCACACAAGTAATGAATAATCATATACACCTGACGGAAATAGCAGACCAAACGTAAGCGGTGACCGTCGAAAACCGGAAAACATTTTCCTTTATAGTCTCCTAAATACCGGACATCTCCGGTAAATACCGGTTTGTTTCTCTCCTGAATTTGCTGAACATCTTTCAAAATAGATTTCACTTCTTCCGG
>UQTM01000026.1 GCA_900544025.1 uncultured Odoribacter sp. | reverse complement strand
CTGCCCTGATATTAACCCTGATACCCATACAGCATGTTAAAGCTTTAAGCAGTGAAAAACACGGCTATGGTCAGGGAACGGCTACCGACAGTCAAAACTGTCCTGTCGGGGCGGCAGACTTTAACTCTCAATACAATCAATATGACGCTTATGCACTGACAAACGATAAAAAAAGAATAATTCTCACCTTTGACCAAGGATATGAAAACGGATATACGGCTCCGATTCTGGACGTATTAAAAGAAAAAAACGTTAAAGCAATATTCTTTCTGACAGGAGACTACGCCAAAAAGGAAGAAACACTGGTAAAAAGAATGATAGACGAAGGACATGTTCTGGGAAATCACGGTATGACTCACGCTTCAATGCCTGAACTGAATGCCGGAGAATTAAAGGAAGAAGTCATGAGTCTTCATGAATTTGTAGCGGATAAGTATGGATATGAAATGCAGTATCTGCGGCCTCCATGCGGCGAATTTTCTGAAGAATCACTGTCAGTATGCAGTGAAATGGGTTATAAAACTTTAATGTGGAGCTTTGCTTACGTTGACTGGAAAACAGATGATCAGCCCGATCCGGGGCAGGCGCTTGAACGTATAGTTTCATCGGCACACGGAGGAGGTATTTACCTTCTTCATTCTGTCTCAAGTACAAATGCCGCAGTACTTGGTGACGTAATTGACAGGTTAAGAGCAGAAGGATTTATTCTTTAAACTAAAAACTGCCTGATAAAACGGCAAAAACAACAGCCTGAGAAAAATATTTCTCAGGCTGTTATCATTATATATCTATTATTTAGCGTTTCCAAGGAATGCTGCACCGATTATTCCTGCATCGTTTCCAAGCTTGGCAATAACAACTCTGCGGTGCGCTTCAATAAATAAGGAGGAGGATTATCCCCCAAAGAAATCGATAACTCGATATTCCAATGCAACACCTCATTGGTCACCCCCAACAAATCGTAAACATAAGAATTACAAAAAAACGAAAAATAATCATTGTTTAAAGGCTGCAACAAGCCTTTGCCTCCCATCTGCGGAAAATCCAATGCCCGTTCGGCTAATTCACCTTTCTTCGCCAACGCCAGATTTATCATGCTGCATCCGTAAGCCGGCACTTTTCCCGAATATTCCTGTGTCGATTTCAATACTTCATCCCATTTTTCTTTCACCACCGAACGCTGTAATCCAAGCACATATTCTAACTGGGGCTGGTAAAATTCCTTTTTCCCCCAATACAAAAAGCCGAGCAATACCATACAACCCACCACACAGCCCCAGCTTCTCCGCAAAGATTGCCGGGATTCCTTTCTCATTTTCTTCACCCATATCAATATATAGCGCAAAGGCAACCATAAATACAGGATCCAGGCGATCCCGGCTGCATTAAACTCAAATACCCCCGGAAAGAAAGTTCGCCAAACTTCATCGTTTATCGGAAAATAAGTACGCCATCCCCAAACACATCCTATCCAAATAACGACCGGCCATACTAACCCGATTGATTTTCCGGACTGTGACAACTCATAAATAACAAAAGTCACCAGCCATAATATAGCCGGAAGAGCACCAAACAAAGGGAAGGCCAAAAAGCTGCCCAGACAAGCCCAAAACATACGAACAGTCCGGCTTTTCATTCGTGAATATCCCCAAAAGAACCCGAACCACGCCAATACCTGCAAAGTATTCCCCATCAAAAAAGCATACCCTGTCTGTAAAAAAAGCAGACACACTACCGGAAATAGAGCCAACACCCCTTCTTCACCTTTTAATTGAGAAAAAGCTTTATTATATCGCAGCAATAAATACAATCCAACGGCCGACAACGCTTGCAAAAAGGCTCCCACTCCTATCCAACGATAAAACTGAGAAAAAAAAGCTCCAATCCATGCTGCCAAACCTCCGGGTTCCACACAACGACTCATAAAAAAAGAAGGCGTTGTCTGAAAAATAGAGAAAAACTCCTGATTCCCCACATGATTGGGATAAAACAGGTACCAAAATAAAAAAGCCAGGGCAAACACCAGGAAAGGAATTATTTTCTTCATACTTATTCTATTTTTTCACACCGATATGCAAATATACTAAATTAATTTCGCCTGTTTAGTTAAAAAACAGCTTTCTGATTTTTTTCAAAATCAGTCACAACTTTTTTAGAAATAACATTTAAAAAAGTACAGATCATTACGTTAAGAAAAAATATTTTTATACTGCACTCCGATAGTTTTTTTCATAGGAACAATACCTATCCCCCCCTCCGTATGGTAACAATAAATTTCATCAGGCTTCCAACAGACATAAAATGTTAATGAAACGTGAATTATGCCACGCTTAAAATCATGTTTTGCTCAAGGAGATGAACAGATTTACATAAACACCTATCAATAAGCGATTTATATTTTACACCTATGATGTCTTATTAAAATTGTATATACGGATTTTTAAATTGATAACTATATAAAACCCCTAAAAACAAAGGAATTTGTGATATATTCATGACATATTTTTTAAATATTGTCTTTTTTTGTCTTAAAATCATCTCTTTCTATTTCATCTCCCAAAAATCCAGATTTACTGTAAAAAAAGATTAATACATTTGCTTCATCAAACCCATCTGTGCGTGATGGAAAATTTTAAACAATCGATTGCAGAGATTTGATAGAGATATCAAAAGATATATAAAACCCCTCTAATTAAACGAACGTTTTTTTGAGCGGTCAGAATAGTACAAAGGGATAGCTATCCCTGAAAGCGTAAAAAAAAGGAAATTAAAATGTTAGGAATTTTAATGTAAAAAAGTGTAAAACGAAAATTATAACAAAATAAATTGTTCGTTTTTTTTTGTTAAAAACCAGGTAAAACAACGCAAAAACAGAAAAACGGGGATAAACCTCCCCCCTCTCATTCTATAAAAATCGAAAAAAGTGTTAATAAAAAAGTGATTTTATGCGAAAAGTATCTAATTTTTTAATCGTATGTATGGCTCTAATCTCCTTTGTGGGGTGTCGAGGAGATATTGATGCCTACGACGAAGCACCGGATTGGTTGCGCGGAAACGCTTACCAATACATGAAATCTGAAGGAAATTTTACTTTATTTCTGGAAGCAATCGATTTAACAGGATATGAAAGTATGGTTAACGGTAAAGGACTATGTACCGTTTTTGCTCCGGATGACGAAGCTTTCAGAGCCTGGATGTCGGAAAACGGTTATGCTTCACTTACCGAGGTTAATCCTACGGAATTAAAAATCTTAGTCGGTTATCATTTGGTGCAACAAGCATTTAGCCGGTCGCAACTACTCAATTTCCAAATGTCGCAGGAAGCTTCGGCAGGAAGTTCTACCGCCGATGCCGGTTTGGCTTATAAATACAAAACCTACGCCAAAGCCGACCCGGTCGAAATGTTTAATCCGGCCTTACAACAAAACGTAAAGGTATATCAACGGGAAAAATATTTACCCGTGATCTCGACAAAAATGTTTGAAACCCAGAAATGTACCAATTACGAACAAACCTATAAATACTTTTTTCCTGATGTAAACTGGCAGGGAGACGACGAAAAATTATATGTGGCCAATGCCTCTATTAAAGAAGTAGGAATCCCGACCGACAACGGATATATTTATGTGATAGACAAGGTGGTGACACCTCGCCAGACGATATACGAAGCACTGCAAACGGCTGAGCAGGCAAATTTCTCTACCTTCCTTTCATTTTTCGACCGTTTCCAGAATTTTGTATATGACAAAACCTTATCGGAAAAATATGCAGGAGCGGGAGAGAAATACTACTTATTCTACCACAATGCTGCCCCGAAAACCGAGGTAGATTTACCGGAAATCGCCAGCGAATGGTCTTATCACGGAGAAGAAGACAATAAACGTCCTTCATACATCCGCTATCTGAGCGACTGCTATAACTGTTTCGCTTTCGACAACAAGACTTTCCAAACCTTTTTCGAAGAGTTTTTCACCGGGTATGAAAATGTGAACGACCTGCCCGATATCGCCCTCTATTACCTATTGAAAGCTCATGCCGACGATCACCAAAAAATCATGTTGCCCGATAAAATCGAGCAAAAAGGTATTGCCGGAATGTTCGGAGAAGAATGGAAAATCAATATAGAAGACAATATCACCTACCGGGAATTTTGTGCCAACGGCCTGTTATACGGAGTAAATCAAATACTGCGTCCGGCTGTTTTTGACGTAATTACCAAACCTTTATTCCAATTCCCGAACTACTCCGTTATGACCTACATGTTCAATATCACGAACGAATTCGTAACCGTTGTTGACCGGGAAAAAGACCACTATACCCTATTCATCCAGTCCGACGAAACATTGAATGAAAAATATGGAATCCGGGTAAATTATAAAGACCTGAATGTCTTCGGAGACGAAAAGATCGGCTATAAGGACGACGACGGCAAAACGGTTGAAGACAAAAACGGTAATCCGTTCGCTGTGGAATTTGTACAAACACACATCATCTACGGAGCCATCAAAGATTTCAGCCAACGTGCTTTTTATGGGACAAAATCCCCGTTCCATTACATCTACGTGGATAAAGACACGGTATATGGGGAAAACGGAGCTGCGGTCAATGTTATCGGAGAGGGCTGGGAAACGGAAAACGGAATGGTTTACGAAATAGACAGCCGATTCGAACTCAGCGAAGAAAGCACGATACAGGCCATCACGGAACGTCCGCAATACACAGATTTCTTTAAAGCCCTGCAAACAGCGGAATTAGCTATTTACGACGACAAAAATACGAAATGGACAATCCCGTTCCTCGATGCCGACGAACGTTATATGGTGTTTGCCCCTCAAAACGGAACATTGAACAATGCCCCTACAGATAAAGAAGAACTGGCGGCATATCTGCGTTACTTCTTTATTCCGGTAACTATGAATAAAATGTCCGATTACATTTTGCCCAATTTAGGAGAACCCGGAACTCTGTCAACTTTCCAGGAAAATCCGGAACTCTCTACTCCCGCCCGGAAAGTATATAACACGATAACCGTTAATTTCCACGACAACAACAGCGTGGAACTGGTGAACAAAGCCGGAACCCAAAGGATTCTGACAAACGGTAGTGTCCCCTTGTTCCTGACCGACGGTTTAATCTATAATATCGACGAAACGATTACAGTTGAGTAATTTATAAAATATTGAAGATATGAAATTTATTTACGTAAAAATACTTTTCCTATGTCTCGCGATTTTACCGTTGGAGGTACTTGCACAAGAGACATTAAGAGGAATTGTCCGCGACCAGGACGGTATTCTGATAGGAGCCACCGTGTTCTGGCAAAATAAAGAAAATCGTGTTATCTCCGGGGTTGTAACCAATGAAAACGGGGAATATTTCTTACCGATTCCCCCCAACGCTAAAGAATTGAATGTAATGTATTCATTCATTGGCTTGAAAACCCAACAGGTTAAATATACCGGACAGAAAGTTTTGAACATCACCCTGGAACCGGAAGCCTCCAACCTCGACGAAGTGGTTGTTTCTGCAAAAGCCGTACAAAGAGATAACATGGGACTTATTTCAGAGGACTTGGGAGTAGCCCGCCAAAAGATAGACCTGGACGAATTTCAGGACATGGCGGTAACTTCCGTCGAAGATATGTTGCAGGGAAAACTGACCAATGTAGATATCGTTGCCGGTTCGGGAGACCCCGGTGTGAAATCGTCCATCCGTATCCGTGGAACAAGTTCATTGAATGCCAGTAACGAACCGTTGATTGTAATCGACGGAACCCCGTCCGATACAGATATCGACGAAGATTTCGACTTCGGAACGGCAGATGTAGAAGACTTCGGGTCATTGATCAATATTTCCCCGAACGATATTCAATCTATCGAAGTTTTAAAGGATGCCGCCGCAACCGCATTATGGGGTTCACAAGCAGCCAACGGAGTATTGCTGATCACCACCAAACGGGGACAACGGGGAAAACCCAGTTTCTCTATTTCCCAGAAATTCTCGACGAGCTGGGAACCGAAAGCAATTCAGATGTTGAATGCAAACGAATATGTTACTTTAATGCAGGATGCCCTTTGGAACAAGGCACAGTTCAGTGGTTTCAAACAGGCCGACGTAAAAGCTTTTCAGGAAGATTATAAAGAAATCCGGTTCGACCCGTCTTATGAATATTTCGATGAATTCAATCAGGAAACCGATTGGTTGTCTTTAGTAGTACAAAATCCGTTCAATAGCGAAACCGATTTTTCAATGTCAGGTGGTGGTGACCGGGCGACCTATCGTTTTTCTGTAGGTTATCTGACAGAACAAGGGACCACGATCGGAACCGACTTCAAACGTATTACCGCTCGTTTGAATCTGGATTATTATTTATCGAAGAAACTGAAAGTTTCGTCTTCCTTCTCTTATGCCGAAGGAAACCGGAACCAGCCTTACAGTTCTCCGCGTAACGACGCTATGACTAAAATGCCGAACATGAGCCCCTGGGTTCTGGATGACAACGGTAATCCGACCGATGAATACTTCACCGCTCCCAAAGGAACACTGCAAGGGGATCAGGGAAATCCCTTAGCCATGGCTAACGACTCTAAAAACAATAGCCGTAGCCGGACAATGGATGCTAAATTCAACCTGAACTATAACATTCTGGCAGGCTTGAAACTTACAGCCAATATTGCCTTTACTTTAACTACGAATAAAAATAAATTATTCTATCCGGCCCAGGCTTCGGGACTCGACTGGTTTGAAACAAGCTTTAACCAAGCCGTGGACGGAAATAGCAATGGCGTAAAAGTATATACCAACACCAATTTAAACTATAATAAAGCCATCCAGAAACATCATTTCACGCTATCGGCAACACTTCAAACAACAGAAAATAACAGTTCCAGCCATAAAAGTTCAGTTGCTGCTATCGGTTCAGGAGAACTGGCCGACCCATCGGGCAATGGCAAGGTTACTCAGATGAGCTCTTCCGACTCTCAAAACCGGAAAATCGGTATCAACGGTTCGTTCCAATATAACTATGGAGATCGTTACATTGTCACTGCCCAAGTTCGTTCCGATGCAAACTCCAGCACAGGCCGGAATTCCCGCTGGGGAACTTTCCCTTCCCTGTCTGCCCAGTGGCACCTCAGCAACGAATCTTTCATGAAATCGGCAGCATGGATCAGCGATATCCGTATCAAAGGTAGCTGGGGAAAATCAGGTAACGCCCCTAAAGGTTCGTTCACCTATGTGGGAACCCTTACCCCCGAAAATTCTTATATGGACCAGGCGGCCATCAAACCCAACTCCATGCAGTTAAATAAACTGAAATGGGAGACTACCACTTCCTACAATTTCGGAGTTGTTGCAAGTTTCTTAAATGACAAAATTACCGTAGATTTCGACTACTACCGTAAATGGACGGACGATCTTCTGCAATCGAACATGGGGATTGCAAGTAGTACCGGATATTCTTCCGTGGGCTGGTATAACTCAGGGAAAACAGAAAACCAGGGATTCGAACTTGCCATCAACTTGAATAAAATCGTCGATGTAAATGGTTTCACCTTTAGTGTCAGTAACCTGAACATTGCCCGGAACCGGAATAAAATCCTGGAACTGCCGGACAATAAAGAAGAAGAAGCATATAAAGAAGAAAACGGAAAGTATGCCAATAAACAAATAGAAGGCCGCCCGCTCGGTGCTTTCTTCGGTTACAACTGCCTCGGGGTATATCAGAACACAAACGAAACCTATGCCCGCGACCAGGAAGGGAACATCATGCGGGATGTGTACGGTCAGGAAGTCATCACCTCGATTTTCGGGAAACAACAGGTATATCCCGGCGATGCACGCTATGCCGACCACAATTACGACGGAATCATCAATAAATACGATATGGTTTACCTGGGTAACTCTATGCCGTTCATCACCGGAGGTGGTGCCTTCAGGGTCGGTTACAGAGGTTTGAGTCTGCGGGCTTCTTTCCACTTCCGTTTAGGCCAAAAAGTCATCAACCAAGCCCGTATGGATATGGAAAACATGTATGGAGCCAGCAATCAACGCCGTTCTGTATTGAAACGCTGGAGATATGAAGGCGACGATACCGATATCCCAAGAGCTTTATACGGCGCCGGATATAATTATCTGGGCTCCGACCGCTTTGTGGAAAACAACTCATTCCTAAAATGTAAGGATATCACCCTTTCCTACAACCTGCCGAAAAGAATCGTGCAAAGATGGGGGCTGTCACGTTGTAATGTCTATGTAACGACCTATAACATTTTCACTATAACCAAATACAAAGGGCAGGATCCGGAAACTTCTATTCCGAGCGGATTCACCCAATTGGCCCAGGATAAGAGCCTTACACCCCGTGCCCGTAAAGTTGCTTTAGGTATTACAGTTGACTTTTAATTGACAGAAAAATGAAAATATATAGTATCATTAAAAAAAGTTGTGCAGCAATCGTATTGCTGGCAATGTCGGGATGTAACTCCTGGATGGACATATACCCGGAAAACCAACAATCTTCCGATCAATATTGGCAGTCAAAAGAAGAAGTTTATGCTGTATTGATGGGAGCTTATACAAACTTACGGAATAGTTACCAAACTTATATCCAGTGGGGAGAACTACGGGGGGACGGTATCGACCTGCTCAGTACCAGCGGCGATGCCTACAAAATTAAAAATCTGGATATCAACATCAGTAACTCTATTTGCAAATACAGTTCACTTTATACAACGATTGCCCGGGCAAATGCCGTTATAAAATACAGTCCCGGAGTTATTGAAAAAGATATCACCTTTACCGAAGGTCTATCCAATTCATATATTGCGGAAGCTATTTTTATCCGTACCCTTTGCTATTTCTATCTGGTCCGCACTTTCGACCGCGTGCCGCTGGTACTCGAACCTTATGTGGACGATTCACAGGGATTCAATGTTCAGGTTTCCGAACGCAATGTCATTCTCGACCAGTTGATCAGCGATCTCAAAAAATATGCACCCATGTGCAAACCGGGTTATGAAGTGGATTGGCAGAATAAAGGCAGGGCAACCAGTTGGGCTTGCTACGCCCTACTGGCCGATATCTGCCTTTGGAAAGGCGACTACGAACAGGCCATCCAAGCTTGCAACAAAGTGATCAGCTCTCAACGCTATTCGCTTGTTTCTAACGAAGAATGGTACACCCTTTACTATCCCGGCAATTCCATTGAAAGCATCTTTGAATTGCAATGGTCGAACGAATTCGAGCAAACCAACTCATTATATACCTTGTTCTATAATTCGACCAACAACGCCACTTATAAGGTAAGCGGAGCCACCAGAGCACTGTTTGAAGACGAATCTATCCGGGAAGTGGATGTCCGGGGAAAAGCGGGTTCTTATCTGGCAGATGCAACCTACGACAGTAAAATCTGGAAATATGCGGGAACCGGCATTTACGGTGCAGACGGAACAGAACGCGGGACTTCTGCCCGGGACGCCAACTGGATCATTTACCGGTATGCCGATATTCTATTAATCAAAGCGGAAGCTTTAGTTATGAAAGGCCAGGAAAACTATCAGGAAGCATTCGACCTGGTAAAAGAAATCCGGACACGTGCCGGCCATACCATCGACTTGGATTTTCCCATTTCGGAACAAGAAGCTTTAAATATGGTGATCGATGAACGCCAAAGGGAATTTGTTGCCGAAGGCAAACGCTGGTTCGACATTCTGCGTGTAGCAAGCCGGAATAGTTTTACAACTTATAAAAGTTACCTGACGGATGTTTTACTGGAAAACGTAGCTGCAAAAGACCGGCCGCAATGGGAAGCTAAACTGTCGGATACGAACAGTTATTTCCTGCCTATCCACAAAAACGAAATCACCAATAGCGGCGGAACTCTTTTACAAAACCCCTACTATGCCAACCAGGAATAATAAAAACAGCTAAATCGTAATACAATGAGAAAGATATTCATATTAATTACCACTGTTATCATTGGATTGTCTATGGTGAAGTGTGACGATCCATTTGAAAACCAGGTTTTTTCCGCTTATGAAGATCAGCCCATATCGCTATGGCTGAATTCCCGCCCGGAATATTCCGAATGGGTGAAACTGCTTAAAAAGGCCGACCTTTATAACGCATTGAATGTAGGGACGAAATTCACTTGCTTCGTCGCAGACAACAATGCCGTGGCTGCCTATCTAAACAATAACGGTTACCAATCGGTAGAGGAAATGGATGACGAGGATGCACGTTACCTGATGCAATTCCATATCATTCCGGATGTTGCCTACGAAAGCGTATCCTTCCTGGGAAAACTGGAAGATAAAACCCTTTCGGGCGATAATCTGACCATTAAAGCAGAAGCCGGAGGAATCAATGCCTATTACATCAACAATTATGCCCGCATCATTGTAAAAGACCAGGAAGCGATCAACGGAACCCTTCACAAAATCGACAAAGTGCTGAACCCGGTCGTTGAAACGGTGTGGGATCTAATCAATAACGACCGTTATTCTATTTTCCGGGACGCTATAAAAGAATGTGGTTTACAGGAAAAGCTAAACCAGAAAGAACGTTATTTCGGCGAAACTGCCATCCGCGATTATAAAACCGTTTTTGTGGTATCGGATAGTATTTTCGCCGAAAACGATATTCACACCCTGGAGCAATTGAAAGCCATTTACCCGGATGTAAAAACAGGGAACGACTCGACAGCATTTTACAAATACATCGCTTACCATGTCATCCCGAGCTTTTCCGACTTTACGGACCTGGGAACCATTAACCAAGATGCGGTAGATAAAGTGAAAAATGTCCCCACTTTCGCCCCCAACGAGTTAATCTCGATTGCCGACGTCAAAGGAACATTGGTGTTTAACCGCACGGCCGACAAACCGGTACATTTATTGACAGGGAAATACGACATGCTGGCCAACAACGGTTTCGTACACGAAATCGACGGACTGTTGCCTGTAAGCCCGGCAGAAGCGGCAAGCGTATTTTGGGAACTGACCGATTACGATGCCTTCAAAATTTTACCCGATTACAAAAAATGGAGCAGCAAATTAGACGGTAATAAATATTCCATCGACCGGGAAAACGTCGTTGGAATCCGTTGGAAAACCGTTCCGGACGATGACAACGCCGTGCGCTATTATTTACGGTCCTTACAATGGTTCCAGGATGACGATGCCGTAACCATGTCATTGGGAAATGTAGGCTGGGCAGAATTCGATATGCCTGTCATAGCCAAAGGAAAATATAAAGTAAGCATAAAATACCTGGGTTACAATGCTCGCGGAACAGGCCGTTTCTATTTCGACGGTATGCCTTTCGGCGGGGATTTTGCCTTCACCTCCAACTATAGCAAAGATTTAGGTGAAATTACTTTCCCGGAACAAACCTCCCATGTATTTAAAATCGTGGTAGTGAAGAAAGGGGATATGGAGATCGACCAGTTTATTTTTAAACCTGTAAAATAATCCGATTATGAATAAAAATATATGGATTGGAATCTGTTTATTACTGCTCGGCATGTGTAGTTGTAACAGTAAATGGGACGATTATTTCTCTGAAAATACAGAGATGGGAGAAGAAACCGTCGTTTCTAACCTGAACTTGTTAGATTACCTTAAAAGCCAGGAAAATTATTCCGCTTTTGTAACACTTCTGGAGGAAACGGGTTATGACGCCGAGCTTTCGCGGAACCAGATCCTCACGGTATGGGTTCCCGGCAATGAGGTTCTAACGGCAGTTACCGCCAATATGGACTTGAAAAATAAAAAACGTCTGGTGAAAAACCACATCAACAATGTTGCCCTCTATAATTCGAAACTCAATCGTAAAGTGGGAAGTGAAATTCAATCTCTGGAAGGCAAATTATTGATGATCGACAAACAGGACGGAGTATTCAGCATCGATGGAAAATCTGTCATCAAAGCGAATCAGGTTTGTCAAAACGGAGTAGTACATGAAATCGAAGACGCTATGATCCCGCGCCAGAATATTTATGAATACCTGTTGGAGTGTGGAGATAATTACTCTATCTTCCGGGATTCCCTCCTCTATTTTAACGACACCATTTTCCGTCCCGATTTAAGTTTCCCGAAAGGGGTCGATGAAATCGGTAACACGATTTACGATTCTGTTTTCGTTATCGAAAATGAGTATTTCTGTAATTCATCGATCGATATTCAGAATGAGAAATCGGAATATACCCTATTCCTGCCGGATAATAGTTCGATGAAAAACATGCTGACTTATATGCACGACTATTTCCAGCAAATCGGACGGGAATTTTCCCAAAAAGACACCGTTAGCGTGATGGACTGGCTACGTAGAGCCGTTCTTCATAAAGGACTGATAACAAACTATGAAGGAAGTAAGAACCGCTATTCGGTATATTCTAAACTATGGCGCACGGATAAACAATTGGTGGAAACCGATTATCAAACTTGCAGTAACGGTTTGGTTTACCGGGCTACATACGTCCATATACCGAGCTCCATGTATATGGAAAAAATAGCCATCTATCCGCATTACATCTTCTATCTTCCGGCAGACCGGCAAAATGCCTATTATTCAATAGAAGACTGTTTGAGTGTCAATAAAACAGTGTGGTCGGGAGACAAAAACCGGGAAACCACCTATCTGCAAATTTGCAGTGACAAAGTTGCACAGGCCAATCGTAATCCTTTAGCAGCCTTTACTTTCAAATCGGTAACCCGCGACATTTACGGAACGATCGACTCAACCAAAGTCATGCCGGGAGTCTATAAATTAAGTGCTTCCTACCGGGCTTATGCCAACAATACGATAAAACTATACATCAACGGAGAATTGATCGCCGAGTTTAACCCTGCAACAAACGCCAGCGGCGGAGAACCCCGGAAAGGAAAATACGAATATATCCCGATCGAAGATGCCGGAAAAGAAGATTTATACCGGAATGGGCTGGTTGCCGACAGTGTGGTCATCAAAGCCGAATACGGATACCATGCACTGGATATCAAATTGGAAAATTCAGGAAAAGGCTACCGTATGACTCCGGAATATTTTGTTTTGGAACCCACGGATGCAAACTATTAAAATTCAGTTAAAATGAAGATAAGATCAATCAATAAATGGATGGCGGCAAGCTTGTTTTTTATATTGTTTGCCCTCAATGCATCCGCCCAGGAACTGATTACGGTGAAAGGAACCGTATATAGCGCAGATGCCAAAAAGATTTTGCCTAACGTACAGATTTACTCCATGCATGCACCCCAAACGGTGATTTCCGATAGTACGGGAGCTTTCACGATCCAACTGGACGACCGTAATGCCCGGTTAAGATTTACGTTTCCCGGTTATCAGGTAGAGGAAATACCGTTAAACGGACGTACTGAAGTTAAAATTTTTCTTCTGCCGGAAAAGAGTTTTATGTACAGCAGCCAATATTATTCTCCCGAAGGAAAACAAAATACCCAGGGTAAACCGGGAACGGCACAATCTTTGGAACAAAAAGACTTCAGCAGCGGCTTCGCCACTCCGGACGATGCAATCAACGGCAGATACGCCGGTTTACGAGTGATCAACAAAAGCGGCATGCCGGGCGAAGGAGCATTGGTTCAATTAAGAGGCCTTCGTTCTTTGACGGCAGAAAACACTCCTCTCATCGTCGTAGATGGAGTCCCCTACCTGCCGGACTTAAAATCGTCGGGTGTGATAGACGGGTTCTCTCGCAGTATGTTCATGCCGGTCAATATGAAAGATGTTTCCACCGTTACTTTACTGAAAGGAGCCGATGCCGCTGCATACGGTTCGCTGGGAAGTAACGGGGTGCTGATGATCGAAACCGAACGTTCACAGGCAACGGCAACCGAAGTGCAGATTCATACAACGGAAGGAGTAGGTTTTATGAAGCGCCGTTTTCCGGTGATGAATGCCACTGATTTTAAAAGCTATATGTCCGACCTGGGGGAAACCTACTATTCCGACCTGAATGAATTGACTACGGCTTTCCCGTTCCTGAAAGACGATCCTACTTATGCGGGAAACTACAAATACGCACACAACACCGATTGGCAGGAAGAAATCTATCAACCTTCCATCACTTCCGAAAACACATTAAAGGTAATGGGAGGTGATGCTATCGCCAAATATGCCTTGTCGGTAGGTTATCTTTACAACCGGGGAGTTATCGAAGGAACAAGCCAGTCGAAATATAACACCCGGCTGAATGCCGACATCAACGTCAGCAAAAACTTCGACATTTTGGCCAATGCCGTATTCAATTACGGAGAATACAAATTACAGGAACAGGGTATCCTGAAAAAGACCTCTCCTCTAATTACAGCCCTGAGCCAGGCTCCGGTATTAAGCGTTTACGAACAAGACCGGGATTTCAACAATCTCCCCCACCTTAATAAAACGGTGGAACTGTTCGGGATCAGTAATCCGAAAGCTGTGGTCGATGATATAGAAGGTAAGAACAAATCATACGACGTTTTGGTCGATTTAGGTTTTAAATACCGCATGCTTCCTCAGTTGTCTTTATCGGCATTTTTCGGACTATACTACAATTATTCCAAAGAAAGTATGTTCGTACCGGGTAACACATCGGGGGCCCTGGCATTCCTGGAAGACGGTTTCGAGGGAAATACCATCCGGAGCGGCGTGGGAGAAGGTCTGAACTACTACCTGAAGGGAAGTGCCGACTATCGGCAGACCTTCCGCAATATCCATGAAATTTCTGCAACATTGGGTTATCAATTGATTTCTTCCCGGAGGGAATACGACAAGGCACAAGGATTGAGTGTTCAGTCGGACTTCTATAAAACCTTATCTTATGCTTCCGGATCGACTTCAATCTTCGGAGCCAAAACCGGAGGTTATATCGACAAATGGAATTGGATGAACACTTATTTAACCGCCAAATACGGTTATAAAAGCCAATTATATGCCACTTTTAACATCGGTATCGACGCTGCATCGCCTTACGGAAAAAGTAACGGCAGGGTTGCCGTATTACCCTCGGCACAAATTGCCTGGAATATGAAAAATGCACCTTTCCTTATCAATTCCGAATCGGTAAGCGCCCTCACCCTGCGTGGAGAATACGGTATGCTTGCCAATAGCCGGTTCTCGGCCAAATACGGCAGTTATTACTATCACACAGTACCCTACCGGGATGTTGCAGGAACCATGCGGGAAGGATTACCCAATTCCTGGATCGGTCCGGAAAAAATTCTGAGCAGCAATATCGGGGTAGATTTCGCATTATTAGGCAATCGGGTTAATTTAAGTGCCGATTTATATGAAGAACGCACCAAAGACCTGCTGCTCGACCGGGATAAAGCCGCAGCTTACGGACATGCGTTTATGTACGAAAACAACGGAGAATTGAAAACCCGGGGAGCAGAACTGACCTTGAATGTCAATATTCTCCAAACCGGAAAATTCAAATGGACTGTCGGCGGTAACATCGCTCACTATAAAACGGAAGTCGTTAGCCTGGGAGGAATGGAAGAAAAGCTCTATACCTCGGAAGACGGAACGACCTTAATTTCCAGAGTGGGTGAAACCCCGTTCTCTTTCTACGGCCACCAAATGGAAAAGGTATTCTGTTCTCAAAGCGAAATAAACAGTAACAAATATGTATCCCATTCCGGCCGTGCCTTCGAAGTCGGGGATGTTAAATTCAGCGATTTAAACGGCGACCGGATTATCAACGACGACGACCGTTTGATTCTCGGCGACCCGAACCCCGATTTTTATGGAGGTTTTTACAGCAATATGAGCTACCGGGGATTCAACTTGTTTGTAAATTTCGCTTATAGCTATGGTAATGAAATTTATAATGCCGTACGCCGGAACAGCGAATCGATGTCTGAATTCTCCAATCAATTCTCGACTGTCGTAAACCGTTGGATGGTGGAAGGCCAGCAAACCGATATGCCTCGTGCCGCTTACGGAGACCCGTTAGGTAATAGCCGGTTTTCTTCCCGCTGGATCGAAGACGGATCGTATTTACGGATGAAAGAAATCACTCTGAGCTATGAAACCGCGAAAAAAGTATGGTTCTTCGATCGCCTAAAAGTATATATCACCGGAGAAAACCTCTTTACCTGGACAAAATACATCGGTCTGGACCCCGAATTCAGCTATTCTTACGATCCGATGCTTTTCGGTGTTGACCTCGGTAAAGTGCCTTTGGCAAAAAGCGCGAAAGTGGGCTTAATCCTGAACTTCTAAAAAAGATACAAGATGAGAAAGATAAAAATAAATATATTGACGATTGGCACCCTGCTCCTGACTTTGGTTTGCAGCTCGTGTGACAACTTTTTCGATATCGATACGGACGAAATCGCTCCGGAAGATAAAAACTACACGGCAAGAAATGAAGTATATTCGGGTCTGATCGGAGTTGCTGCCTCTTTCCAACAGGCAGCCGACCACTACATTGTAGTATCGGAATTATTAGGCGACCTGATCGAACCGACTTCTCAGGCTCCCGTTGAATTTTGGGATGTATATCGCTACCGAGCCACGAACGGTAATTCACTCGTCAGCCCCGAACCGTTCTATAACATCATTGTGAACAGTAATGATTTTATCCGGCATGCCGTAAAATTCCACGAGGAAGTTCCCCGTGCTATCCCCGACAGTATTTATGCCGGAATGATTTCAACAGCTATCACTTACCGAGCCTGGGCCTACCTGACCATCGGTAAACTGTATGGAGAAGCCGTATATTACGATCTGGCCCTGACAGACGATACCGACCTGAGCAAACAGAGAATTCTGTCCTTCGACGCTCTGATCGACGAATTAATCTATTTTGTGAAAAACGGAGTGGACGGTATCGACGGTTTTCATTCGCTAAATTGGGCTAAAGTGTTCGACGATGATGTAACGGATTGGGCTTACATCGGAGTAAACCCCGATGTATTGATGTGCGAACTATATTTATGGGACGGTAATAATGTCGAAGCTGCACAATCGGGATTGGGAGCCATTGTTGCAGGAGCAAAAAACGATGGAACGGAAAGCACGGATAAATATAAACTCTCTGGTTCCTACAAAGGTTCTTCGTGGAAAACCATGTTTTCAGGAAGTTTCAGCACTCTGACCAACGAAGCTTTTACCGTTGTACCTTTCGACTACTCAAAAAATCAGACCAATAAGCTGCAATACTATTTTTCAAATATTGCTCCTAACGTTTACTATCTGAAACCACATACCCAGTTGATAAACCGTTATCGGAAACAATCGAGAATTTCGGGAAGCGGAAGTGATTATCGGGGAGAAGATGCCAGTTATATAAAAGAAGGCGACAATTATGTATTTAGCCGATATCACCTGAAAAAAGAAAACTATAAACACGATAACCACATTTTCATTTATCGGGCAGCGGATGTCTGGTTGATGGTGGCAGAAGCATTGAGCAACCTGGGCGATATCGCACAAGCCGATTCTATTCTGAATGTCGGATTGAAAACTTCCCAGGACGGTTCTAAATTCAAAGCACCTTTCGACTATCCCATTTACAACTGGAATCTTCGTGAATGTGTCGGAGTAAGAGGACGTGCCGGTGTGAAACCCGATTATCTGTGTGAACATGTGATAGACTCGCTTTTCACGGACGAAACTCTGCTGGCAGAACGTAAAAAATTCGTTCTCGACAGTTTGATCGCAGAAGAAGTGGCTCTGGAATCGGCAGGAGAAGGGAAACGCTGGTTCACATTGATGCGTATGGCACGGAACGCCGGCAAACCGGAAATTCTGGCCGATCCCATTTCAGCCAAATTCAGCAGTGCCGAACGCCAACTGTACCGGATATGGCTGATGAATCCAGAAAACTGGTATATCAAGTATGACCAGGTGACAGATAAATAAAATAATACATAAAATTCAAGACGATGAATAAATATAGAAATATAGGTTTAGCGTTATTGACATTGCTGGCGACAGCCTGCGCTGAAGACCAGATAAAAGAGGACGGGTTATTGAATCCTGCCCCGGAAGGAGAAGAGAATATCTCTGCAACAAATCCTTATTGGTCATGGGTAGGTTCTTTTCCGGGATGGATTAGTTCCTATGAAAAACGCTATGAATTAACTTCCGTAGAAATCAATGGAGTATATGAAAAAACGAATGTAAACAACCGTATCGGATTTCAGCAAACCCCCTGGATCAGCACCGGATTTTACGCAGCACCGGGAGAACCCGTAACCATTGTAAAACCTGCCGGACTGTCCGGAAAAATCAAATGGAGAATCGGCGCCTGGAATTGTATCCTGCCCAAAACCGCTACATTGAAACGTTACAACAAAGTGTATGAAGAAGGAGAAATCACCGGAGATACGACCAAAGCCATGAGCTATTTCGGTGGAAACCTTTACATCATCCCGGAAGATCCGTTCACAAAACCTGAAACATTCCAGATCGGAGGAGCGGTAAAATCACCGGACTTCGTTTCCGGAGAAACCGACGTGGCCGTATGGAAAGAGGCCATCAAAAATACCAAAGTTCCTTTTGCAGAACTTATCGGTAAAAAATCTATCTGGACAATGCCTGTAACGACTTTAGCTAAGATAAACAGTCCGCAGGAATTATTAGACTTGTACGACGACGTGATTGCGAACGATTTTAATGCTTTGCACGGATTAAGTGATAATGTAACCGGCTCTCTTGGAAAAGCTCCTTCATTCCCCGTCAGAGTTGTGGAAGACCTTCAATTATGCACCGGGACAAGCCATACCGGTTATCCAGTAATGCTCGATATGAGCGATGCAAATATCGGTACAGATGTCGATGACATGCGCTCGACAAATGTAGCTCTGAATTTTTACAAGGAAGTGGGACACAATTATCAAACCTGGTGTTGGTCGTGGGTCGGAGTGAAGGACGTTGTTAATCTTCTACCCTACTACTATTCACGTAGCCGACTGCTCAGGGCATGGCCGACTTCCGAAACGACCGACTGGGATTTGGTTATCAATGAATTCGTTAAGAAAACTTCTTCCGATAAAGATTTCGAAATGGGCAGTAACGGAATTGGCGAATACATTAACAAAAATAATGCACGCGTAATGCCATTTATCCAATTGGCACAGAAATACGGCTGGAAACTTTATGCATATCTGGGTAAATGTTCCCGAGAATTGTCGGATGAAAATGCAAAAATTCTGAAAATATTAAGTTCAGGTGCGCGCCGGGAATTTTTCTGTAAAAGAGTGTGCGAGTATGCCAATGCCGATTTACGCCCGTTTTTCGATGCCTGGGGGATTAAATACGGTCCCTATGCAGAAGCGGATATGAAAAAATTACCCGCTTATACAGGAGAAAAATTTTGGGAAAAATGGGATAATACCCTTATTCCGGATTTCGATATTGAACAAACCCCCTCATCTATAAAACTTCCGAACGACAACTACAACAATGTGTCAGCCCAGCTCGACGAAACGACATGGACACTCGACAGCGCCTATAATGGCCCCGGAACTCAGGAAAACGGTCCCGAATGTCTGATCGACGGACGCCAGGAAAAAGGCTTGAACACCGCGTCTAACGGTAGCCATTGGGGAAATCCCAATAAAATGAAACGACCGATCTACAATCCGCGCCCGTGGGCAAGTTTCGATATGGGAAAAGCGTATAATGTAACCCAGGTACACATTTGGTTGCGCAATCACACTTCTTTGCATCTACACCCGCAGATCTTCGAAGTGTTTACACGTCTCAGTCCGGAAGACGAATGGACTTCCGTCGGGACATTCAACATGCCTGCCACCTGGAACAACAACCTGCTGAAAAAATGGCACAACTTTGATGTCCAAACTGTTTTACCGGCACGCTACGTTATGATATCCTTAATTCAGGCTTACCCGAAGAGTGGTAAAGATCCAGCCTCCTATACAGAAGAGGGAAACGCTTCACTGGAAGAATTTACAGTCAGTGGAACTATCTATACGGATGCAGAAGAGGAAGAAGGTTCCGCCGGAACAGATACCGATTTCCCTGTTTGGAATTAATAATAAATGAGAGAAATACTTTGAAAAGTATTTCTCTCCCAAAACTTAGTAAATATGAAAACAAATATAATATTCATATTATTCATATTTTCATTTCTTTTTCAGGCCTGTGAAACAAATGATGAACTTACCCCACAAACAAAAACACCTACGCTACAAAAAAGGACGCAGGATAATACATCTTTTAATGTCAGTGTCACAGGGCGAGGAGAAATTTTTGTAGAAATAGGTGAAACAACAACAACAGTAGAAGAAGGAGAAAATATTACTTTTGAAGCCCCTGAAGGAACAGTTATCCGTTTATATATCAATGAAAACAGTGAAGATGCTTTTGGCGGTTGGTTCTTGTATGATAGTAAAGTGAGTAGCGACTTAATATATGAAACTGTAGTATCTGCTCAAATGGAGATTCGTGCTGCATTCGGTAAAAAATTAACAGTAGATATTAAAGGTCCGGGAAGTATTATAATAAATAATATTTTAATAGACAAATCCCTATGTCCCTATACTCTATTTTTTGAAGAAGACAATCCTTATATAGACATAAAGGAAGTTTTTAGCGAAGACTGGTCGATTCATTCTATTACAGATCAGGATGGAAACATCTATCAAAACTATATTGATATGTCTGACCTCAAAGAGATAAAACTAAAAGTTATATTTAGCGAATTTACTCGTTATCTAACAATAAGTGAGCTACCAGAAGGTGTAGATTATAAAGATTATTATTTTACTATTAATGGATACCATTATCTGGATGCAGAGTATTCCGAAGTATATCCTTTCAACATCACAAGTATAGGAGAAAATAGCTATCAAAGTTTCGACGGTTATATTCAAAGTAGAGGTCTTGAATTAGAGTTTAATAATACTTCACAACGTACATTAAAAGTAAAAATAAATTTTGATGGAGATGATAAAGAATATAATATAGCCCCCCATTCGAGTCCTACTATCATAAAATTAAAAAGTGCCAATTATCAGGAAGACAGGTTGATTACATTAGAAATCAGAATCAGTAAATATTAATCATTATGAAAAAAAGAGCATATTACATATTGTTGCTTACCGCCTTTACAAGCCTGTTTTGCGCTTGTGAAGACGATACGATCGACAACACCATCACTCCGGAAGAAGCAGCCCCTTTTGTGGGAGTTTATAAAGGTAAAATGACACCGAATGTCGATGGAGTGGATGTCCGGGAAATGTGGCAACAGGTAAAAGTGACCAATGAAAACGGGATTCTCCAGATGCGGATGGAAGCTTTCCGGGTAAACGACATCGAGTTCGGCGATATTACCCTTGAAAACATCGAAGGTTCTCAGGAAAATGGGGAAACGATGGAATTCACGGCAAAAGCAAACCAATCTTTGAACAACATCAGTAATGCCAACATTTTAGCGAAAGGAAACATCGACGGCAAAACGATGACGATCGATTTCACGATCCAAAGCGTAAGTACCCCTACGGTAAACGCTTCTATGGTCGCCGAAAAACGGGACAGAGTGGAAAACGACACGGCACGGATCCTGAGCATGTGGTTCGATGACGAAAGAATCGTAATGCAGCCGGATGTCAATGAATATAGCACTACGATCAATTTTTATGTCACCGATACTCTGGCAGACTCCGTACAAGTCGTTCTCTATCCGAAATTCGAACTGACACCGGGATCGACCGTATTTCCTGCAGCAGGAGATTCTGTAAACTTCTCCAATGGCAGAGTTAAATTCACCGTATGGGCAGAGGATTCAATCCACCGTACCATCTACTACGTTTATTCCGACAAAGCCCAGGCTCTGAGATACGATATGGAGTTATGGCAAACCTGGCCTAAAGGTGAAACCAACAACGATCTCACCTACCTCACACCACAGGAAGAAACCTGGCAAACCGGTAACGAAGCATTACGCTATTGGAAAAAACAGGGAGTTTATGGAATGCAATCCCCCTACTCCGTGGAAAAGGAAACCCAGTTTGTAAACTCCGGTGAAGCCGCAGTAAAAATCAGTACACGATATGTAAACGGAGCGACCCCGGCTTTACAGGCAGGAGTATTCTATACGGGTGAAGAGTTCGAAGTAAATCCGGATGAACCCCTGAAAAGTGTGCGGTTCGGAACAGTATTCGAAACCAAACCTTTAAAAATAAAAGGCTCGTATTCCTATACACCGGGCACACAATATTATCAAAATAACGTACTCGCCCCCGAAATGGCCGACACCTGCCGCATCAGCGCCATCCTGTATGAAATCAACGATGTCAACGAAACCCTGGATAGCCTGGATATCTACAAAGACCAAAAGATTGTCGCTATCGGTACGTTTGAAAGCGGAGCCACAAGTGCCACGGAATATACTCCTTTTGAAGTGCACATGAGTTATATCAAGAGTTACTTCTTTACCAAAAAGTATAAGCTGGCCATCATCGCCACACCGAGCCGGAATGGAGCGACATTTGAAGGGGCCGACGGCAGTACCCTGTGGATAGACGATATTGAAATCATTTCACAGGATAAAAAATAAACTTATGAAGACGAATCTTTTATGTTTATTCTTAATCATCGGTTGTTTTTTGTCGTGTAGCAGTTCTAACGACGAAATTACTCCCGATGAGCCGGAAACTCCGGTGACACCGGAAGAACCGGGCGGAGAAGAAACTCCGGGCGAGCCGGATGTTCCGGCACAGGATACGGTCTATCACATCCGTTTTGCAGAGAATTACAAAGACTATCTTCCCGAAGCGGAACGCTGGCCGGGATTGGTGGGCGATTCTCTGAGGGAAAAAAGACTGGCCAACGTGAAAGTTACGATCGATGCCCGCTACAATACCCGCCACCCGAACGACCGTTTGGGTGGCATCGGCAACACTCCCTGGTTTAGCACCGGGTTGTATGCAGCTCCCGGTGAAATCATCACGGTGATACGTCCCAAGGCCTTGAGCGGTAAAAACATCAGTATCCGGATCAATGCATCGAATTGCGATCTAAAAAATTACAATGGAACTAAAAACCGCGCCGATAAAATCTGGGTACAGGAAACCATGATCGGCGACACGATGGATATTGTAAACTATTATGGCGGGAATATTTATATCATCCCGGACGGGCCACTCGATGCAAAAACGACATTCACGATCACCGGAGCGGTCAAATCTCCTGATTTTGTTTCAGGCGTAACCGATCCCGAAGCCTGGCGGACAGCGATTCAAAAAACTACCGTCCCGACGGCAGAAATCGAAGGGAAACGGATGATCTTTACTTTTCCCACCAAATATCTGAAAAACCTGACGAACCCCAAGGAACTGATGAATTTTTACGATGACGCGGTAATCAATACGTTCAACCGCTTCAATGGCCTGACGGACGATGCAACCGATCCTCTCCACCGTTCTCCGAGTTTCAAACACAGAGGTGTAGCCGACATCAACACTTGCGCGGGAGCCGCCCACGCCGGCTATCCGCTTATGTTCGGCGAAGGGATGAACTATGCCGCGCGTTTCATTCAGCTCGAATTGATGAAAAACGAAGGAGGAGCCTGGGGGTATTTTCACGAATTGGGACACAATTATCAAACCTGGGTATGGAAATGGGACGACGGCCCCGGCAGCATCGGTGAAGTTTCGAACAACCTATACATCATGTACGATCGCAACCGAAGAGGGACATGGCCGGAACAAACGGCAAACTGGGGAGATATGATCGAAAATTTCGTAAAGAAAGACGATCCCGATAAAAATTTCGACGAAGGCCAGGAAGGCAGTATGATCCCCAGTGGCAAAGGCTCCCGGATCGTTCCTTTCGCTCAATTGGCACAGAAGTTCGGCTGGAAAATTTTCACCTATCTCTGTAACAGGGCCCGGGAAATGGATAACACCGATGCCAACAGCCTTACCAAAGATATGGGACGCCGCGAATTTTTCTGCAAACGGGTTTGCGAATTTGCACAGGCAGATATGCGTCCCTTCTTCGATGCCTGGGGAATCAAATATGGCCCGGTAGCCAATGCGGAAATGTCGTCTATGCCCCCTTACACAGGCGAGGCTTTCTGGCTGGAATGGAACCCGGCCATCATCGGATCGGTTGAAAACCTCAGTCAGGCTGATTTCGACCGGATCAAGAAAAAACTGCCGGACAACACCTATAACGACATTTTAGGTGAAATCTCACGGGATTCCTGGAGCATTAGCGCAGAAGGGGGAATCTGGGAATACGACAAGCTGGGAGGCCATCCTTCCAAAGTCATCGACAACGATCTCAGTTCCTGTATCATGTGGGTAAAACCCGGTAAAACCTATTCTTCTAAAATAGACGGCGTCACCCAATCGGTAAAAGGAACAGATCCTATGACCATGACCATAGACATGAAAAAACAGGAAACATTCAACTATTTCTACCTCCGTCATCGTTCCGACGGTTTAGCCAATCCCGGTTTCAATGTGGTGGAAGCAACCCTTTACGGTAGCAACGATGGCACGACATTTGAAGAAATAGAAATAGTTCCTATTGAATTTACCGACGGTGGCGACAAGATTACGCTAAAGAAAACCAGCAACTACCGCTATGTGAAATTCAAAGTCAGCAAATGGAACCAAAATCCGAACTATACGGTATGTATTGCCGATTTTAAACTGGGATTCGAAGAACAGAATTAAAGAAAAGAGAGAATGTTTAGTAGTTCAATTAACATAGATCACCGTTAAAGAATAGCTTAAAGCTATTCATAATTGAAACAGCTTTTATCAAATTCTGCATCCCAAGTAAGAGGAGGGCTTTGTGGTCCCTCCTCTTTTTCTATCGGAGGCAATTGCAGTCCGTATTATAAACGGATACTTACTCAAACGATCCTATCCTCTTTATTGTCCTGCCCGGTAAGAAAATCGATCCCGGAACAAGATTTCCAAAAGATCGAAAAGCAAACTTCACATTCGCTTTAGATAAACGCCATATTAAGCCCTTTCAGCCACGATTATCTTTCGGACGATAAATTGATCAACGAACAGAAATTTAGCATTTATACCCTATATTTACAGCATTCTCCACAAAAAATAACGCCTCCATATCACTATCAGCAATACGAAGGCGTTACCACTTACAATCAATCACTCACTAAATCTAAAATCCGAAATGTACTTTATCACTATTCAAAACTTCAGCTTCTCCTGCTTTCATTTCTTTCGTAAAGTTCCATTCGATCGTATCTTCAAAGGTTTTTCCGTCTTTTTCAGCCACCGCTTTTAAAACATTTTTCCCCTGCTGCAATTCAACGTTCTCAAAAATGTAATGAATATCGGTATATCCTTTCTTCACCCCGGTCAGTTTTTTATCATTCAAATAAACCGTAGGCTCTCCAATATTCGAATATACCGTCACCGACGTCACCTTCTTCTCTCTTTCCTTCAAGCGGCGCTGGGTAATATACACCACAGGCTCCTTACTCCAATTCGCCTTATAGAAGAAATAAGAATCTTTCTTGATCTTCCGGTCGATTGTCATCAATCCCTTCATATTCCGGGCAGGAACGCCTCCCCGATAAGAGGCAGGAACGCCGAAATCAAACATATTCCACAGGTAGGAAGCAATAATATACGGATGTTTTGAAATCACACTCCATTGATACTCGTGCAACTTAGTTTGGAAAGTTTCCGGATAATAAGGTTTGCCCCAATTCAACGACTCTCCCAAATACTCTGTCTGGTGGCCGATATTAGCATCTGCCCCGTATTCGGTCAGCATAAACTTATAAGTAGGATACTGGGTTTCCAAATTCTCGATCCAGGGCTTTATATCCTGTATTTTCTTCTCATACCAGCCGAAATAGCGATTCATTCCCTGTACTTCCGCATTCAGATTCACCGGATGCTCCATGTGTCCGTATCCGTTCACCGACACCGTATAACGATCCGGATCTTCCGTCTTAGCCACATCGTTCAGCTCTTTCGTCAGCGTAGAGGTATATTCTGTCGGGCTATACACCTCATTATGCAATCCCCAGATATAGATAGACGGGTGATTGAAACTCTGACGGATCAATTCCACCAACTGCTGTTTGGCATTGGGGCCCTCCTGTGTGCTGACACGGTTTACAAAAGGAATTTCAGCCCAAATAATCAAGCCTAAGCTATCGCACTTCGAATAAATATAATCGGATTGCTGATAATGTGCAAAACGTACGGTCGTGGCACCGATATCCATAATCATCGACAAATCGAAATCGTGATTTTCTTTTTTCAAAGCCGAACCGATCCCCCACCAGTCCTGATGGCGGCACACTCCATACATCGGGTATTTCTCACCGTTCAAATAAAAACCGTCTCCGGCGACAATCTCATATTTCCGCAACCCCAAAGGCTGCACCACTTCGTCCAGCACCTCGCCTCCGGCCTTCACCTGTGTAACCACTTTATACAAATAAGGGTCTTTTCGGCCATGCCACAAATGCGGTTTCCGTACCACAAAATCCGTTTCAAAACTCTGCACACTTTGCGGAGTCACCGTGATATTGGCACTCTTTTTCAAACAAAGCTTTCCTGCACCGTCGTAAATCGCATTTTCCAACACCACCTGCTGGGGTGTTTTATGCTTATTTTCCAGCTTTACTTTCACCTTTACATCGGCACTCTTGGGCGATACGTTCTTCTGCGTGATATACACTCCGGGAGAAGCATGATCCGTCACCGCGATATTCACTTTCTCGGTCACGATCAGCCACACCGGACGGTAAATACCGCCATACACACCGAACAACACATGGTTCACCGGGATAACATCGGGACGGGAAGCGTTGTTTACCCGCACCAGAATCTCGTTATCCTTACCATATTTCAACAGTTTCGAAAGATCGAAAGCAAACGCCGAATACCCGCCTTTATGCTCACCTGCAAACTCTCCGTTCACATACAGGGTAGCCACCTGGCCTACCCCTTCGAAACGGATAAACACTCTTTTGTCCTTCAATGCCTCGTCGGCAAAAAAAGTCTTCCGGTAATATGCATCTCCGGCATAAAACTCGTTATACTTCAATTGCATATCCTTGGCATTCCAGGTGTGGGGAATCTCCACATCACTCCATTTTCCTTCGAAAATACTTTTATACTTCACAGGATCCTGCGTAAAAGGCCCCCGTTTAAATTGCCAGCCTTCATTGAAAGGCTTCACTTCCCGGCCATTTGCCATAACTTGCCATGACAACAGCACACCCAGAATAAATAAAATTGTCTTCCTTGTCATCATATAATTAAATATTAATATCTCGCTTCATTCAACGGTATAGCGAAAGGGTTACCTTTGACTTTCCTTTCACATTTTTCCCGTTTCGCCGGATTTGCCAGCCTATCTCTTTCATTTTATAAGCCGGATCGGACAACAGAACTTCCGGCTTCTCTCCGCTCCATCCTTTAACAATGATGGCACACGGATGCTCCACCGTCAGCACAACTCCTTTATATTGAAGTTCTCCGGCACGATAGAACACAGCCTGTAACCGATCTTCCGCACGATTATACACGGCTTGCCGATCCGCCCGGTTCTCCACAATCTCGATCTCTCCTCCTCCGAAACTTTCCGGATCGGTTATCCCCGGTGCCACGACATAAGCATAAGTTCCGTTCCGGACACCGGCACCGTGATCGAGCCACAGCTTAAAAACACCTTTTTCCAGCCGCTCGGCCGAATTATTATAATTGATCTGATTCCAGTTCCCGCTTTGCAGCCCCGCATAAACCCACACATCCACCGGTTGTGGAAAATAATACAGCACACTGTCGTGCAACACCCACTTCAACTTGCTTTTCCGGCCTGAACCGTCCGTTTCATCCGCTTCCTCTTCAATTCCGGCACTTGTCTGCACCTTCCCTTTCAGCAGGCACTGATTCAGGCAAGTAGTCACCCGGTTGCCCGAACCGGAACTAATTCCGGCACCCAGACACACCACCTCCCGGTCAAAAAAGAACCACGATTTAGAAGCTTTCACGCCCCGGTCGTCCAGCAAAAAAGCCATCACTCCGCTATGTCCGTCGGATACTCCTCCTGAAAATACCGACTTTCCCATCTCTCCCCAACTGGTAGCGATCTCGGTCGAAACTTCCGGAGCCGTCACTCCCGGCACTTTATTCCAGTCCCAGACCGGAAAAATATTATAATATTCATCTCCATTGCGACGAATACAAGTCGCTCCGTCCGACAAAAATGCACCACAAAGATTCTCCCCGTTTCCGCTTTCGGTTTTCCGGGTACGGACAGAAGCCGTACGGACGGAGAAATCATACCCTTGCCGGTTATGCAATGCGTAATCGGAACGCCAATAAACGGTAGTCTTTCCGCTACGCCCGTAACCACTGTGACCCGGCTGCGAAAAACGGACAATCGCCTCTGCATATTCCCCGGCATGTTCCGGGTCAAGACGTTCCAGCTTTTTCAGCATTCCCACCGTTCCGCGCCCGTCGAGAGCATTCACCCGGCTAATCCCCCGGCCTGTTACGCTAAAATCGATATACCCGCCCCGGAACACATTCAGGTAAGTATTCCGGATAAAATCACTGAATAAATGTAATTGCCTTCCCTGCAATGCATAAGGCGTACCCTCAAGCCAATCCGCCACCTCCGTTACCCCTTCTGCAAAAACAGTCCCGTAACCTCCTACATACAACTGGTTCCCATGTTGCTGGTAGGAAAGGTCGGGTTGTATCCCTTCGGCGGTTGTGATACGAACCGGATAAAAAATCTGCTGAACGGCGACATTCACGATACTATCGTTTTGCAAAAGGCATCCCCGCTGCAAATGGTGAAGCGCAATATCCAGCTTATTGGCTCCGGTCCATTTTCGCGGATCGGGCCAAGACATCATTCCATACAGCCGATTCTGTAACTCTTCAGGCAAAACTTCCTTCCCCCGATCCATCAACACCAAAATATTCCCTAAATTCTGAGGCCCTGCAATCTGGTTATACCACCAATTATGGCATTTAGGTGCTTTTTTCGCCCAGAACGCCAAAGCATCCCGGATGGCAGCAAATAAGGTATCGTTCCCACAGAAATTTCCTTTGGCATCTACATAAGAATGCACCAAAGTCCGCACTCTCCCTAAATGCCGGAGAGGCTCCCAATTGGTACGAAAATAACAATCGTAATCGATATCCGGCCATCGTCCGTCCCTCCGGAGAGTGGCTATATATCCAAGCGTCAAGGAATCGTTTCGGGAGGTAGAAATCTTATCCGTCAAATCCGCCTGCATCTTTCCTAAGATCTTTGCAAAAACACCTTTTGTCCGGCTGTCTTTTACGATCTTGTCTCCGGAAACTTCCAATCGATATTCCGGGCTAAGGCTCTCCCCCTTCCTCTCTACACGCCCCGATACATACAAATTATGCACTCCGCGATGCGTACCGAAATTCACGGAATTAGTATATACTTCGGCTACTTTGGTAAACTTTTTCTCTGCGCGCCCCTGAGGATGGTAACTCACCCGGATACAGGCTTTTTCTCCGGGTTTCACTTCATTCTTCGGCCATTCGGACGAAGTGCAGCCGCAACTCACAACCACCGACTGAATACGCAAAGGCTTATCGCCCGTATTCATAAAGTAAAAGTCATGATACACCGTTTCCGACTCATTCCGGATCACACCGAAATCATACTCCTTCTCTCCGAAAGTGATCTCCTGTGCAGTTACTCCGCCACAAAGCAGCAATAGAAAAAGAATACCGATTATTTTCATTTCGACATTTTATAAATTTCATTCCCGGCAAGCAAGAACGCACCCACACCATAGACCTCCGTCATATCACGGGTAACATGGCGCGGATCTGCGCCGATCGGTTGCACATATCCCAATTTTCCATCGTCTTCCACAGCACTTACCAAAGCTTTCCAACCTTTTTCAACAGCCGGAAGGAACTTTTCAGCCGGAAGGATTCCTGCATTCACCCCATAAGCGAAAGCATACACAATAAATCCGGTAGAACTGGTTTCAGGCGAAGGGTAACTTTCCGGATCGAGCATACTGGCGCGCCAGAATCCATCCGCTTGTTGGCATTTCAATACACTATTGGAAAGCTCCACAAACAAATCCTCATAAAATTTACGATATTTATCCTTTGCCGGTAACTCTTTCAAGATTTCACTCAATCCACCTAATACCCAGCCATTTCCACGTCCCCAGAAAACCTTTTTACCGTTTTTCTCTTTTTGGGTGAAATAACGCCAATCCCGGTAAAACAATTGTTCGTCCCGATCATACAAATAATTATAGGTATCTTTAAACTCTTTGTCGGCGAACTTCATATATTTTTTATCCCCGGTCAATGTGTACAGCTTGACATATACGGCAGGTGCCATAAATAAAGCATCGCACCATGTCCATTTCTCGAGTCCTTTTCCTGTACTGTAATCCAGCTTCATATTAGCGTCGGGCGGATTGGCCATCACCCATTGCGTACGGGCAAAAGTGGGATTCAGCATTTCACGGCGGTTATAACGGCGATACAGATCGACATAAATCTGCGAAATACAAATATCGTCGGCATGATACATCCGCTTAGCGGGCTGCCAGCCTCCCTTACTACCGATGTTATATATGAATTTGTAATACTTCCCGTCTTTATCCTCCTTTTCCGCCAGCTCTGCCCAATCCAGCATTCCCATGTACATCGCTGCATTTTCCCAACCTAACGGCTGATGCTTAACCTCCTTTTGATGGGCAATTTGCCAATCGGCAACACTGCGCATGACTTTCTTAACATCCGCTTTATTAAAAGCCGCACTAAAATCCTGTGCATTCACAACCAATCCCGTTGCCAAAATGCATGCAGATACGATCCATTTCTTCATAAATCTATTTCTAATTATTTAATGTGTACAAACGATTGCTCAAAAATATCAAATGATTTATTTAGTATCGCAACGAATCCAATCCCAGAAAACAAATTCGGATGATTCTGATACAAAATGAGATATTTTTTATAATCCAATCTCTTTTTTCGGGAATAAGCCCAAATCTTCCCAAAAGAGAAAGCATATTTTTCGCCGAATAAAAAAATCCGATAATTTTTCAATAAAATTCACCCGTACAGGCTCTAAAGATAATTACTTTTTCATTCGGTACAAAATTTCCCCCTGTCCGGCAATAAAAAAAGGTAAAAAAGTCTTTTCACAACTTCTTCACCTTAATAAACCTATATCGGAAACGCTATCTTTCAATCTTTCTTCTTTCAACCGTCTCACCCCCGGCCTGATCGCTGCGGCTTTGATCCGCTCCTCACTCTTTCGTATTCTGAAATTCTTTGGGAGAGATTCCGTAAAGAGCCTTAAAGCAACTGCCAAAATACGAATTACTGCTGAAACCGACCTGAATGGCAATTTCCGAAATAGTCAATTTCGTTTCACGCAACAGCCGGGCGGCACTTTCAAGGCGTATATTTCTCACCATTTCTGCCGGAGAAAGATCGGTAATCGTCTTCAGCTTCTTGTAAAAATTTGCACGGCTCATTCCCATTTCCTGGCAAATCATATCCACATCTAACCTGGGATTGGTAAAATTCTTCTTTACGATCTCCACATAACGGTCCATAAAAGTCTGGTCGGCCGACTCCACCTCGATACCTAAACTTTCCAAAGAAAATTTCTTACTGAAAATCTCTTTCATTTGCTCCCGGTTGGCAAAGAGATTATGAATACGGATTTTTAACAGCGAAATGCTAAAAGGCTTGGCAATATAATCGTCGGCTCCGGCGCTGTATCCTTCCTCGATATGTAAAGTCATCGACTTAGCAGTCAGCAGAATCACCGGAATATGGCATAAACGAATATCTCCCTTGATCCGGGAACACAATTCCACCCCGTCCATTTCAGGCATCATCACATCGCTGATCACCATGTCGGGCAACTCCTGTTCCGTCAGTTCCAAAGCTTCCTTCCCGTTCTTGGCGGTCAATATAACATATTCCCCCGACAACTGATTTTGTAAATACTCTAAAACTTCGGCGTTATCCTCGACAAGCAGTACCTTATAATCCGAGCGGAAAGCTGTTTTCAAAGTATCGGTCGTCCCGCATTTTTTCCGGTTAGCGAGTTCCGTTTCTTTTTCCTCGTTAAGCACGTAATTCTCTTCAATGGAAAGGTCGGGAGCATAACGATAAGGAAGCAACACGCACATTTCCGTGCCCTGTTTCAACGGACGGGCAAAAATGATCCCCTCATGCTGTTCTACTATCGCCTTCGACAAACTCAACCCGATACCGCTCCCCATAATCTGTCCGTGCACATCTTCTCCCGATTGATAGAAAGGTTCGAATATCTTATCGGCTTTTTGGGGGTCGATCCCAATTCCGTTATCTTCTACCCCTACATACAACCATTTTTCAGCATTGACGGGCAAAGTTTTCCCCTCCGCTTCATCGATAGCCGCCGCCTCATCCAATAAGCAAACCCTCACTCTCACCTCTCCCTGGGCAGGCGTAAACTTAAAGGCATTCGACAGTAAATTGAAAAACACCTGTTCCAGCTTTTCCCGGTCGTATCTCACCGGAATGAAATCCACGCCGATCTCCACTTTAAAATGGATCGTCCTACTCTCTGCCACCGACTGAAACGAATGAGCGCCTTCCCGGATAAAATTGGCAAAATCAAAATTCGTAAGCACCAGGGCCGCTTTACCCGATTGCTGCTTCTCGATATCCATAAGGCTGTTCACCAACGACAACAGACGCTGTGCATTCCGCCGGATCAGCAGCAGCGAATCCTTCACTCCCGCAATATGCACATATTTTTGCAACAACTCGTCCAGAGGATTGATAATCAAAGTCAAAGGAGTGCGAAATTCATGCGTCACATGCGTAAAAAAACGGGTACGCTCCTGGCCTAATTCCTCCAGTTTCTCCTGCTCCAATTGCTTCAGTCTCAACGAACGTTCCAACTCGTGCTTCCGATGACGGTAAGCAACGATCTGATAAACCACGAAAATCACCAGCAAAGTATAAATCAACCATGCCCACCAACGTAACCAAAGCGGGGATAAAACAACGATCTGCAACTTCGCGCCGGTCTCATTCCAAATCCCGTCGTTATTCGAAGCCACAACCTGAAACGTATATTCACCCGGCTTTAAATTACTGTAAAAAGCCTCCCGGCGATTTCCCACATAATTCCACCGGTCGTCCACTCCGCTCATTTTATAAGCATACTGATTCTGTTCCGGATAAATATAATTCAATGCGGTATAACCGATCGTCAGATTCGTCTGATTATGTTTCAGCACCAATTTTTTTTCCAACTGCAATTTCCGACTCAGCAAAGACTGCTTCTCTCCCGGCTTTACAGCCTCGTTGTTCAGGCTCAGAGTAGTGAGTAATACCGGTGGCTTTTCCGTATTCATGGTCAGGGAGGTCGGATCAAAAGTCAAAAAGCCTTTCGTTCCGGAAAGATATAATTTCCCATTCCGGGCAAGCAATCCTGCCGACAGGCTAAACTCTTCCGGTATGATACCGTTCTTCGAATAAAATCGATGTATTTCATCTGTCTTCACATTCAACAGATAAAGTTCCCGGGATGTCATCAGCCAAAGCTCATCCCCTTTGCCCATAATGCAATACACCCGTTCGTCCAACAGTCCGTTACCTTTATAATAACGCTTTTTCAGCTTCATATCCCGGTCGAAACGGAAAAGCCCCGCCCCGTTTGTCGCCACCCAGACATCCCCCTGCTCATCCCGGAACATCGAAGTAACCCAAATATAAATATCATTCAAACCGAAATCGACCTCGGAAACATCCCGTATATTCTCTCCCTCCAAATTCACGATAAACACCCCTCTTTGCACCGATCCCAGCAAAAAACAATCTTTCTTAAGCTCCATAATCGTTGAAATAGAGCCGATAGAAGGATACTTATTTTTTGCATTCAAACCCCTGAACCTCTTATCTCCCCGCACAACCACCAATCCCGATGCGGTGTTCGTAGGAATCCACAACCGCCCCACAGAATCGATATACAAAGTATAGATATCGTTATATTTAAAATCGTAAAGCAAACGGAAAGACTTATTTTCAAGCGAAAACTCATAAACTTCCCCACCGTGTGTGGCACAAAAAATAGAACGGCCGTTTCTCAAAACCGATTTAATGATATTCCGGTTATAAGTTTTATCTCCCGGATCGTGCACCAAATAATTATGTTGTTCATGAGTTTTAGGATTATAAGACATCAGCCCCCGCCCCTCCGTCGCAAACCACACACAACCTTCCTCATCCTCTGTCGCCATGCCGATTACTCCGGAGAATTCCTGGGTCGTGACATAGTTAAAGCGGTAATTATGCCGGTTATAATAATTTACACCTCCGGAATAAGTTCCCACCCATAAATCCTGCTGCTTATCTTTATACAGGCACAACACCGAATAATGGCTCAATCCTCCCTGTTCCCCGATATTCATATTGATAGGCGTAGCTTCCAAAGTCCGTTTATCCAGCAAAATCAAACCATGAAACGTACCTGCCAGCAAATGATTGTCATCCCACTCCACGATTTGCCGTACATTCTTAATATCATCCAGACGAATAACCCTGTTTTCCCGTGAATTATAGTAACTCAGCACCTTGTCCTCCGTCACGATCCATAACACTCCGTCGGACATTACCGCCAAAAAAGAAACATAACCGTTCGGCAGGGAATTGGGATCGGCAGAACTATATTTAAGCCTTTGTTTCAGCTGAAAGTCCCGGTCGCATACAAAAATTCCGTTTGAAGAAGTTCCGAAATAAATATTTCCTAACCGGTCTCCGGTGACAGAAGTCACATTTTTCAGCCTTTCCGATGTAGCCAGCTGAAACAAACGAAAAGTATCCTGCTCCCGGTCGTAAATATAAGCATCTCCCCGGGTGAATACCAGCAAATGATTATCATCCGTACACCATAAGGTATTGACATAAGAATTATCCGCGCCGTTATCGCCCAAGCCATAACGGTAAATCTCTTCCGTTTCATAATCGATGCGGCTCAATCCCTGCTGAGTTCCCACCCATAGATCACGGGAATAATCCTGAATCACGTCCATAATATGATTACCGGACAAAGAATGAACGTTATCGTAATCTTTGCGGTAAACCATAAAGCCATAACCGTCGTAACGGTTTAAGCCGCTACGCGTGCCGAACCACATATAGCCGTCGGAATCCTGAAAGATCGCAGTCACAGTCTGTTGTGACAATCCGTCCTTTACATCCAGATCGGTAAAAAAGAAACGTTCTACCTCTGCCCGGACGGACAGAGATACGCCTATAAATAAAAATAAAAAAAAAATCCGGTACAATTTCATTTCAAATTCTTCCGTTTACGCACTGGAGCATTCACCTTCTTTCGTACATAAATATGCTTGATCGTTTTCCCATCCACCGAACGCTCGTCTATTTCAAAAAAATCCCTCAAAGATTTAACCAGCGGAGTCAATTTATCGAAACCGTAATTACGGGGATCGAAATCCGGCTTCCGCCGCATAAGCTGGCTGCCCACCTCTCCCAAATAAGCCCAGCCGTTCTCGTCGGCCAGGTCGTTAATCGTAAGGGTCAGCATCGAAATCAACCCCTTATCCACCACATCCACATTCTTTTTAACGCCCGAAGGATCTGCTTCAGATAAGGAATGATTCAGAATTTCAATATATATAAACTTGTCACACGCCACAATAAAAGGCTGGGGAGTCTTTTTTTCGCCGATCCCGATCACCATCTTGCCGGACTCTCTTAACCGGGTTACCAGTCTGGTGAAATCGCTATCGCTCGACACGATACAAAAACCGTCCACTTTTTCCTTATGCAAAATATCCATCGCATCGATAATCAAAGCCGAATCGGTAGAATTTTTCCCGGTGGTATAAGCATACTGCTGTATGGGAGTTATCGCATTTTCCAACAAAACAGCTTTCCAACTGTTGAGCTGCGAACTGGTGAAATCGCCGTAAATCCGCTTGATTGTCGGATTTCCACTCTTGGTTATTTCTTCAAGAATCCCCTTAATATTAGAAGATGCTACATTGTCAGCATCGATCAGTACCGCAAAATTTTGAATCTCTGTCATAGCCATTCATTTTGGCAAAGATAAAATTTATTTTAAAACACCCCAAAACAGAACACGAAAGTAAACACTCTTCTTTCAGGTATATTCGCTTTTTGTATTTCCTCTGTTTCATTGTCAGGATATTCTTTTCTAATTTTAGGTAACTTCTTTTCTAAAAACTCGTTCTATTACTTTTTTTTATTTTCTTTGCACTACTTTAAACACAATTTTTATGAAAATAGCAATCTTTATTCTCACATTTTTAGGACTATTGGGCAATTCCTTCTCAGCGAGTTCCGCTCAACCGAAATCCCACACCTTTCGGCTGGGAGAAAATCAATTCTGGTTGGATAACAAGCCTTTTCAGATCATTTCCGGCGAGATACACCCCTCCCGGATCCCGGTAGAATACTGGCGACATCGCATACAGATGATAAAAGCCATGGGTTGTAATACGGTAGCATGCTACATCATGTGGAACTATCATGAAAGCGAGCCCGGAAAATTCGACTTCCAAACCGGAAATAAAAATCTGGAAAAATTCATTCAGACCGTGCAGGAAGAAGGCATGTACCTCTTGTTCCGTCCCGGTCCTTATGTATGTGGAGAATGGGATTTCGGAGGACTTCCGGCCTATCTGCTGGCTATACCGGACATTAAAATTCGCTGTATGGACCCCCGTTACACCGCTGCGGTAGAACGTTACTGCTCCGCCCTTACTCCTATCATTCAGAAATATCAGATCACCCAGGGAGGCCCGATCATCATGGTGCAGGTAGAAAACGAATACGGCAGTTATGGAAACGACCGCACTTACATGAAATGGATGCACGACCTGTGGCGCGACAAAGGCATTGAAGCCCCTTTTTACACCGCCGACGGGGCAACTCCCCACATGCTGGAAGCCGGAAGCTTACCCGGCGTAGCTATCGGGCTCGATCCGGCCTCCTCACAAGCCGAATTCGACGAGGCACTGAAAGTGCATCCCGATGCCAGCGTATTCTGCTCGGAACTTTATCCGGGATGGCTCACTCACTGGCGCGAGAAATGGCAACGTCCTTCTGTTGAAAGCATTGTCAATAAAGTGAAATGGTTGATGGATAACAAAAAATCGTTCAATTACTACGTGATTCACGGAGGTACGAATTTTGGATTCTGGGCAGGGGCGAACTCCCCGAAAGAAGGAATTTACCAACCGGACGTAACCAGCTACGATTATGACGCTCCGATCAACGAAATGGGGCAAGCTACACCGAAATACATGGCTTTAAGAGAATTGGCTCAAAAATACAGCAAAAAGAAATTGCCTAAAATTCCCGAAGCTCCGATGCCGGTAATCACGTTCCCGGAAACTCAGGCCACTCCGTTCGCCTCGATCTGGGACAACCTGCCTGCGGCGAAACATCTGGTGCAGCCCGTACCCATGGAAATGCTGGGACAATACGAAGGCTTGATCCTGTATCGTACCGAACTGATAGGACACAAAAAAGGACAACTTACCATTTATAACCTGAACGACTATGCAACGGTATTTCTCAACGGTAAATACATCGGTTCTATTGACAGGACACTGAAACAAAATACCATTGAAATCCCGGCTTCCGATGTAGAGAACCCGGTTCTTGAAATTTTGGTGGAAAATATGGGACACATCAACTTTGCAGCCCAGATGATCGACCGCAAAGGTATTACCGACCGTGTGCTGTTGAACGGCATGACATTAATGAACTGGGATGTTTTCAACCTTCCGATGACCACGGAATATGTAAACAACCTCAAATCAGGCAATAACGATCGACCTGGAACGTTTTTCAAGACCACCCTGCAAATCGATAAGCCCGGCGATTGCTACATAGATATGAAAAACTTCGAAAAAGGCATACTTTACGTAAACGGGCATAATTTAGGGCGTTTCTGGAACGTAGGCCCCCAATTCCGGTTGTATTGCCCCGGAGTTTGGCTCAAACCCGGAGCTAACGAAGTCGTTATATTCGATTTGCATAAAACCACTCCGGGCACGATAAAAGGAGAAACAGGCCTGTACTGATTTCCGGCAGAATACTCTGCATGCCCCCGAAATACAATACCTCCAAAAGCCGGATAAGCTTTTGGAGGTATTTTTATAGAGAAAAAGAATATTGTTCTCAAAGAGAAACAGCACCCATAAAATTAAGAATAATCACAGCCTCTCTCTCATCCCCTTCCGATATTCGACAGAATCAAAGTAATTTCTTATACAGCACATGCTTATACAATACATGAGCGGGATCCACTAAAGGATGCCCGAATTCACCGGCAAAAGACATCCCGATTTTCTGCATCACTCTTTCCGACCTCTTATTGAGCAAGGAAGTAAAAGAATACACTTCTTTCAATCCCAAAACATCCCGTCCGTACTCCAGGCAGGCAGCAGCAGCCTCGGTTGCCAGCCCTTTCCCCCAGCTTTCCTTTCTCAAGCGCCAGCCGATTTCAATTCCGGGAGCAAAATCAACTTCAAAGCCAATGCGGTGAAACCCGACATAACCGATAAAACTCCGGTCGGCCTTATCCTCCACAGCATACAATCCCCAGCCGCAATCAGCGAATTCGTCCGCGATACGGCGGTAAAAAGCACGTGTTTCCTCTTCGTCCAGCTTCTTCAAAAAATACTCCATAACCTGTTCATCCGAATTTATCCGGGCAAAAGGCGCCACATCTTCTCCCCGCCAGTCCCTCAAAATCAGGCGGGGCGTTTCTATATACCGTTTCATGTTTCCTTTATTAAAATAGCCCGGCAAAAGTACAAATACCCGGCTATTTTCCAACATACCGGCACAATTAATCCAAAACTCCCCTGATCCGGTCTTCAAAAGCGGAAAGAGCAGCTTTAGCCCCCTCGCCCATCGAAATAATGATCTGCTTATAAGGAACATCGGACACATCGCCCGCCGCATAAATTCCCGGAACATTTGTCCGGCAATGAGCATCGATCACAATTTCACCCGGACGGTTCGTATCGACAATTCCCTGAAAAACCCCGCTATTGGCAGCCAGGCCGATCTGCACAAACACCCCGTCCAGCTCGATCACCCGCTCTACCTCCGTTTTCCGGTCTTTCACCTTCAAACCCGTAACCTTGCTGCCGTCCCCCAGTACCTCTACTGTCTGGGAATGAAGGAATATTTCCACATTGGCCAACTGTTTGGCCTTATCCTGCAACACCCGGTCGGCTTTCAACTCATCCAAAAATTCCAAAACCGTCACTTTCGAACAAATCCCGGCAAGATCGATAGCGGCCTCGATTCCGGAATTACCGCCTCCCACGACGGCCACATGCT
>UQTM01000025.1 GCA_900544025.1 uncultured Odoribacter sp. | reverse complement strand
GTCGCAGCCAATATGATGACACCCGAATTGGTTTCGAAACCATCCATTTCGGTCAGTAATTGGTTCAGGGTGTTTTCGCGTTCGTCGTTCGAGCCCATGTTGGGATTTTTTCCCCTGGCACGTCCGATCGCATCGATTTCGTCGATGAATATGATACAGGGAGCTTTTTCTTTGGCTTGTTTGAACAGGTCACGTACACGCGAAGCACCGACTCCGACGAACATTTCAACGAAGTCGGAACCCGACATCGAGAAGAACGGAACATTGGCTTCGCCTGCCATTGCTTTTGCCATCAACGTTTTACCTGTTCCCGGAGGACCTACGAGAAGGGCTCCCTTAGGGATTTTTCCTCCCAGTTTGGTATATTTATCCGGATTTTTCAGGAACGAAACGATTTCTTCCACTTCCTGTTTCGCCTCGGCCAATCCGGCAACGTCTTTAAAAGTCACTTTTATATTGGTGTCTTTATCGAAAAGCTTTGCCTGGGATTTACCCACATTGAACACGCCTCCCGGACCGCCGGTTCCTTTGCTCATCCGGCGGAAGAAGAATATCCAGATAAAGATCAGCAAGGCGATGGGAAAGAGGAAGGATATAATATTTCCCCAGCCGTCGTATTCCTTGTCGTAATCCACGACTACTCCCTCTGCTCCGGGCATGGTTTGCTGGGCTTCCGCTATGTTTTTATCAAAGCTTTCTGCCGATCCGATTGTGAAATAAAATTGAGGGCCGGGTGCGGAATTTCGGAAACCTTTGGATTTTAGTTGTGAGTAATTTTCTATTTTGTCGGGTTTCAGATAGACATTCACCTGTCCCTTATTGCTGATGACAATAAATTTTTCAACATCGCCTTTTTCAAGCATTTTGGTTTTCACTTCCTGCCAGGTCGTACGTACCGGCTCCGTTCCCATGTTGAAGAACTGATAACCGATGATCAGCAGGGCTAATATGATGTATAACCAATAACCGTTAAACTTGGGAGTTTTGATATTTTTACCGCCACCTACCGGGGGAAAGTTAAATCCACCGTCTTTCTTGTTCTCGTTTTTCTCTGCCATACTTTAAAATTGCATGTGTTTTTCTTCTGTTGCTTTTAATTTTGCTGCCAGATTGTCATTCTTCGTCCGGAATAACGATCGTGTCGGCGTCTGCCCAGAATTCTTCCAGTTGGTAGTAATCCCGCAGTTCCTTGTCGAATATGTGTACGACAACATCCCCATAATCAAGCACAACCCATTGCGAAGAGTGCTGGCCTTCTATATGAAATGGCCTTTCGTTTATTTCCTTGCGTACATGTTCCTCTACAGCATCAGTCATACCTGCAATATGTGTGCCGGAAGTCCCATGACATATTACGAAGAAATTACAAAAACAGTTTTCGATTTTTCTTAAATCAATTTTTACGATCTGATGCGCTTTGCTGTCCTGCAGTGCTTCAACCACTTTATCGGCTATTTCTTCTGACTTTAAACTCATTCTTGTTTACAACTTTTCAAGTTACAAATATACATTATTTATTAACTTAACACTAATTCTTAAAACTAAAACCTATATATACCTCGTTTTTCGGTTATTCTTTTATAGTTTTGCAAAAACAAAGGGAAGGCTTGGTATCTTCTTATTACTGACATAAATAATAGATAATCTTTTTTATAAATATGGAAACTTATAAAATATCGATGACTCCCGGGCCTGTGTCCGTTCCTGCTGAAGTGTTAAACGCCGGAAATGTAAATTTTGGTTCGGCTGATCTGGAAAAAGATTATATCGACCTGTATAAACGGACGGAAAAGGCTTTAAAAAAGATTATGCGGACGAAAAACGATGTTGTGATCCAGACGGGCGAAGGAATGCTGGCTTTGTGGAGCGCTCTGAAAAGTACGCTTGTGCCGGGGGATAAAGTGCTTGCATTATCGACGGGGCTTTTTGGCTATGGTATCGGTGCTATGGCCGAATCGTTGGGATGTGAGGTTAAAACCATCGGATTCGGATTTGATGAAACTTTTACCGATTTTGAACTGATTGAAAAAGCGATTGCCGAATTTCAGCCCAAAATGATTACCCTGGTGCAGAATGAAACGCCCAGCGGAACAATGAATCCCGTGGCGGAGATCGGCGCTTTGAAAGCAAAATACAATGTTCCTTTATTATATGTGGATGCCGTATCGGGATTGGGGGGAAGCACGGTGAAAACCGATGAATGGCAAATCGATCTTTGTTTGGGAGCTTCTCAAAAATGCCTGTCGGCTCCGGCGAATATGGCTTTTTTATCGGTGAGCGAACGGGCCTGGGAGATCGCGGAGGAAATAGGATATGTGGGTTATGATGCTTTGTTGCCTTTTCGTACGGCAGTAAAACAGGCTTATTTTCCTTATACTCCTTATTGGCATGGTACGGCTCAGCTATGTAAAGCGGCAGAATTACTTTTAGAGGAAGGTTTGGCGAAAGTAATCGCCCGTCATGAAAAAGTGGCGAGTTATTGCCGGGAACGGGCATTGGAAATAGGGCTGAAATTGTATCCAGCTCCGGGAGCCGCTTGTTCGCCCACAGTTACGGCATTGTATGTACCTGAAAAAATGGGCTGGAAAAAATTGGATGCCCGTTTACGGGAAGAAGGATTGGTGGTCGGTGGTAATTACGGTTGTCTGGCAGGAGAAGTGTTCCGCATCGGGCACATGGGATCGCAAGCCGAGCCGGAGTTGGTGAGAGAGGCGATGGATATTATCGAACGAGTTGTTAAACAATAAGTTATATTTATAAAAAGGCTGTTTGAAAAAAAATGAAATTCCGCTACGGCCAAGTGTAACTGTGATCCGTATCCTAACGATATAACTATGTTTGAATGGCTGGAAACACATCAGTTACCTTGTTTGTTCAAGGCATGTTTCGGAGTGATTTGTCCCGGATGTGGATTTCAACGCTCTATCCTGTATTTGTTGCAGGGAAGAGTAGCCGATTCGTTTTATAGCTGGCCGGCTTTACTGCCTTTGTTATTTTTTTTATGCCTTATGGGACTTAGGATTTCGGGAATGGAAAAAATAAATAACAGGATGTTAAAAAGTGTCGGATTTTTTTGTTTGATAACGATATTAATTTCATATTTGCTCAAACTAATTACAGGAAACTACTAACCGGATTTATCATGGAAACAATAGAAAACAGCAAGCGGAATTTGCCCGAAGCCTCGACGGTTTTGGTGTTAGGGATACTTTCCCTGATCTTTACATTCTCGTGTGGAATTATAGGATTGATTCTGGGGATTATAGCTGTTGCGATGGCTTCGTCCCAAAGGAAAATGTATATAAATGCCCCGGGTGAATATACGGAAAGCTCTTATAACAACGTAAATTCCGGTCGGGTTTGTGGCATTATCTCTATATGTATTGCTGCGATCGTGACGGTATTCGCTGTTTTGATTGTATGCGGCGTTGTTGTTTTAGGGATCAGTGCATCAACATTTGGATGGTAAAAAAATTAAATAATTATGGATTACAGATTTGAGATCAGTTTACCGAATAGTACGGAATTCAGGTGTGAGATCGCTATTAACGGAGACCAGACTTTTCAGCAGTTGCACGACAAAATCGTGGAAACTTTCGGGTATGACGGTTCACAAATGGCCTCTTTCTTTACGTTGGATAAAATGGGGAACCGGGTGAAAGAGATTGCATTGATGGAAATGTCCACCGACGACGATGACGATAACAATACGCTGGTGATGGACGTGACTATGATCCGGGAAGTGGTGAATGCCAGTTGTATCGAATTGGAATACGTATATGATTTCTTTGCGAATAAATATTTCAGAGTGGAATATGCCGGAGAATATATAGGTGATTCTGCCGATGTATTACCTTTGTGTGTGTATTGCGAAGGAGAGATTCCTCCGCAGAGCGACTTCGATGTGAATGAAGAATGGGGGATGGAAAAGTTGGACGACGAATACGACGATAGCTTTATGGATGAGTTTGGAGATAGCGGCGACCGTGAGGATGACGATTATAGTTTTGACGACGATGAATTCGGAAGTGACGATGAAGGGGGAAGTGGCAAAGGTTATGACGACAGGTATGAGAGCCTGGATGATTATATAGATAAATTATAAATTCAAATAAAATGAAAATGTACCGATAACCTGTTTTTGACAGGCTATCGGTACATTTTGTATATAATATGGCAAAAACATTGATCGTGCTGTTAGGACCTACGGGAGTGGGAAAAACCGATTTGAGTATCGGGATGGCGAAATATTTCGATACTTCGATTATCTCCTGTGATTCCAGGCAGATTTATAAAGAAATGTATATCGGGACGGCTGTTCCCTCGCCGGAACAATTGGCGGAGGTGCCACATTACTTTATTCAAACCCTTTCTGTCCGGGATTATTATAATTCCTGGCAATTCGAAGTGCAGGCTTTGGAAAAAATACATGAATTATTTGAAAGCAGGGACGTGGTTGTGATGGCAGGGGGATCGATGATGTATATCGATGCCGTGTGTAAGGGGATCGATGATATTCCTACAATTACTCCTGAATTACGGGAAGAGTTGATGAATGTTTATGAGGAAAAGGGATTGGAATATATGCAGGGATTATTAAAGGAATTGGACCCCGTTTTTTATAGCCAGGTCGATTTGAATAACGCTAAACGGGTGATCCATGCGGTGGAGGTATGCCGGATGGCGGGAGTTCCTTATTCTTCCCTCCGTACGAATACCCCCAAAGATCGCGGATTCGATATCGTGCGCATCGGGCTGAACCGGGATAAAGAGGAATTATACAACCGGATAAACCGGCGGGTGGATCAAATGCTGGCGGACGGTTTGGAGGCCGAAGTACGGGAATTGCTGCCTTTACGTAAATTAAACGCATTGAATACGGTGGGCTATAAAGAGTTGTTCGATTATTTCGAAGGTGTTACCGACCGGGAAGAAGCGATCCGGCTAATCAAGCGAAATTCACGGCGCTATGCACGAAAACAGCTATCCTGGTTCCGGCGGGATGAAGATATACGCTGGTTTCATCCCGATGCCCGGCAGGAAATTTTCGATTATCTTCTTAGCTTGCCCGGTGTAGCTGCAGTTCAGAAATAAGCCTGTCAATCGGCAATGAAGTCTTTGGAGGTTTTCTGCACTTTTGTCCGGGAGGGAACAACTAAAATAAGTAACGATCCTAAAATAATGAGGCAACCGAACAGGTAGTCTTTTAAATTTAAGTCCGGACGCATGGCAGCGAGATAAAAAGCGGCGAGGAATTCCAGCGTATAAGTGATAACGGGTTGAAAAGCGCGTACGGCCATAAAAGTTTCCGATTTGGAATACTCCAGAGTGGAATAATACAGGTAAGTGGTCAAGGCGTTGATACAGAATCCTGCCGTGCAGGCACTGATAATCGTTGCGGGGTGGAATATCTCTTTAAAATCGGGCAGATAGTTTAGGATGGATAACATTTGGGGAGGATTTTCCCCAAGCAGATATTTGACACCTGCCGTAATAAAAAAGAAGATAACCAACAGCAATCCTCCGACAAACATCGTATAGCCCGAAATGCCGCATTTCTGGCGTACGGTAGTCTGAGGATTACGGACTGTGGTTTCTTCCACGATAATGGAACGGATGCAGCTTGCCGTTGCCGATACGATAACCAATATAGAGACGACGGTGCGAATTTCTTTGGGCAGGCTGACGATAAAGAGAATAAATCCGGTCAGAATGATAAAAATCCCCCAATAATCTCCCTTATACGGTTTTCGCCGGAAGATAAGATAGGCCATGATGTAGGTGATTACAATTTCTATATTGAATAGCAAACTGGTTTCTGTGGAAGTGATGTAAACGAAAGTCGAGATCATAGAGAAACTGCGGATGATTTGCATAAGCGTGTACAGCCAGGAGTATTTGACTCCGTTTTTCCAGTCCTGAGGTGTGACCCGTTTCCGGATCAGAAGCAGGGAAACCCCTGTAGCGAAAATCATATAGGACGTGAACACGATGATGTTTACATCGTATTTCACGACACAATAGCGATTGACTACATTTAGGATAGCCCAGACAAGAACGGTGGATATAGCGAAAAGTACACCTTTCATAGATTGCGTATCGAAGATTTTTTAATGATACGCTTTTATAGGAAAAAAGTTTTTTTAATAAAAAAGAGCCTTTGATAAGGCTCTTTAAAGGGGAAAAGATTTTTATCTTTTTAATCCGAGTTCTTTTTCCGAAACTTCCCGCATTTCTACTTTCCGGATTTTTCCGGTTACTGTCATGGGAAAAGAATCTACAAATTTCCAGTATTTAGGGATTTTGTAGGTGGCGATTCTACCCCGGCAATATTCTGTAAGCGATTCAGCACTGATGTCGTATCCGCTTCTGGGTTTTACCCATGCCATCACTTCTTCGCCATATTTTTCGCTGGCCACCCCGATGATCTGTACATCGGAGATCCCTTCGTGAACGATCAGAAAGTCTTCGATCTCTTTCGGTGAAATGTTTTCACCGCCCCGGATGATAATGTCCTTGATCCGTCCGGTGATACTGACATAACCGTTTTCGTCCATTACGGCAATATCTCCTGTATGTAACCAGCGCTTTTCATCGATGATGGCTTTGGTTTCTTCCGGATTGTCCCAATATCCCAGCATGACGGAATAGCCCCGGGTACAAAGTTCGCCCGGAATTCCCCGGGGGACGATGGCTCCGGTTTCCGGATCGATGATCTTTATCTCGACGTGCGGATGTACGGTTCCTACGGTGGTTACCCGTAATTCCAGCGGATCGTCCGTACAGCTTTCTGTAGATACGGGAGAAGTTTCCGTCATGCCGTAGCAAACGCAAATTTCGGTCATATTCATGATAGACTGCACCTTCCGCATCGTATCGATAGGGCAGGGAGCCCCTGCCATAAGGCCTGTACGAAGCGATTTCAGATTATATTGAGAGAGATTCGGCAAGTCTAATTCTGCAATAAACATCGTGGGAACTCCATAAAGCGAAGTACATTTTTCTTTTTCCACCACTTCCAATACTTGTGCGGGGTCGAAAAATTCTCCGGGGATCACGATACAAGCTCCGTGGGTAACGATCGCCATGTTTCCGAGCACCATCCCGAAACAGTGATAGAAAGGTACGGGAAGGCATACCCGGTCTTTCTCGGTATATTTCAGCCGTTCGCCGATAAAAAAGCCGTTGTTCAGGATGTTATGATGAGATAGGGTCGCTCCCTTAGGGTAACCGGTCGTTCCGGAAGTATATTGGATATTTACCGCATCATCGAATTGAAGCGAAGCTTCACGTTCGGCCAGTTGCTCGTCTGAAACGACTTTACCCGATTCCAGAAATCGTTCCCAGTCATGTTCGATAATAATCGTTTGTTTGGGATACAGGCAGTCTTTACGCAGTTCATCCAGCATTTCAACGTAATTAGTCTTACGGAAGTGGGAAGCGGCTATCAGTAAATTGATTCGGCTTTGTTCCAGTGCATAGCGAAGACCGGTTAATTTGTAACCGGGGTTGATGTTCACCATGATGGCACCCATTAAAGCGGTTGCATATTGTACTAACACCCATTCGTAACGGTTGGGTGACCAAATACCTACCCGGTCGCCTCTTTGTATGCCTGCTGCCATTAATGCTTTCGCCACCTGTTCTACCTGGGCGAGAAATTCTGAATAAGTAGCGCGATAATTTTGATAGCTTGAGATAAGGGCTTCACGCTCTGGAAAAGTTGTTGCAATGCCCCTTAAATTTTGTCCAATCGTTTCACCTTTTAGTGGAATATCGGATACTCCACATGCATAAGATAATTGTTGTTGCATAATATTTTTGGTCATTTATTTTCGTGTGTTGCCTGCAAAATAAAGACATTTAAATGAAATTACATAGCTTATTTATCAATAAATGAGATAATTACACAAAATGAAAAAAAGTGTGCAAGAAATGTGGCTTTTTATTTCACAAAAGATTGAAATGTGTGAATATATCGGGGAACGAAGCGGATGAGAGAAGATAGAATAATACAAAAAAAGAAACGGAACCTGTGCAACGATTCCGTTTCATTTTCATAAGGAAAACGAATTTGAGTTAAGCTAACACGGTGCCTGTAGCTGCTTCTGTAATTTCTTTTACAAATTCTCCGCCTTCCTTAAAAAGTACGGTCAGTTTGGCATCGTCTTTTTTGATAACCATTTTATAATTGGTGTCGCTGCCTTTATAAGCTTCTTCAATGGTATAGCCGGCATATTTGTCTGCCACTCCTTTGGTTACGGCTTCCGGTAGCTCTGAAACTTCGACTTTCGTATAGGTCACTTCTTCCTGTGCAAAATACATTGGAGGAACTTCTTTTTTAACGGTGTCTTTTACAACGGTATCCTGAACGGCTACCGGAGAGTTTACGATGTAAGAAGAAGCGGATGCCGGGATTGCGAATACACTTACCGTTGCGGCTACTAAGATACTTTTTACTACAGTTTTCATGACTTTAAAATTTTAATTTTACATTAATTTCTTCAATGAACCCGTTTTTTGAATGGCGTGTTCATTTATCTATATAGAAAATTTTGTGCCGCAAAAATATTTTTTAATTAAGTGGTTATTTTACAGTGTTTTATCTGAATTTAGTGTGAACATGGGAAGGTGTGGAATTGTAGAAAGTTGAGGAATCTGTTGTTTTAAATTGTAGAATTGTTCTACAAGGTAGGTGAACGGACGGATTTATAAACAGCCGTAAATCCCCGGTTGCTGATAAAACGGTTACGGAGGAGGGACGGCTCGAGGCATGGTTTCCGAAAAATCCGGAGCGACTACGGTATCGGCATACAGCGGAAGGAAGATTGGATTTTAGAGAATAAAAAAGACCGTATAAATTATTATACGGTCTTTTATATCAGTGGTTAAAAGGAGTTTGTCAATGTGACCACTCGGCAAAAAAGTCGTTCCCTTTGTCATCGACGATGATGAATGCCGGGAAATTTTCTACCCGGATTTTCCGGACAGCTTCCATGCCTAATTCTTCGAAATCGACTATTTCTACCGATTTGATACTGTCTTTGGCTAAAATAGCAGCCGGACCGCCGATAGATCCTAAATAAAAGCCTCCGTGCTTTTTGCAGGCATCTGTAACGGCCTGAGAACGGTTACCTTTGGCAACCATGATCATCGAACCGCCTTGCGACTGGAATAAATCGACATAAGGATCCATTCGTCCTGCCGTGGTCGGCCCGAAACTTCCGGATGCCATTCCTTTCGGTGTTTTAGCAGGCCCCGCATAGTATATCGGGTGTTTTTTGAAATATTCCGGCATCGGTTTGCCTTCGTCCAGCATTTGTTTGATACGGGCATGGGCGATATCACGGGCTACGATAAGGGTTCCCGACAGATTCAGGCGGGTTTTTACCGGATATTTGCTAAGTTCTTTCAGTACATTTTCCATCGGCTGGTCGAGGTCTATATTAACGGCCGGGGCAAGTGCCGGAGTGCTGGCCGGCAGGAAACGTGCCGGATTCTTTTCGAGCTGTTCCAGAAAAATACCGTCTTCCGTGATCTTACCTTTAATGTTACGGTCGGCGCTGCAACTAACTCCGATTCCCACGGGACAGGAGGCTGCATGGCGAGGTAAACGGATTACCCGTACATCGTGTACCCAGTATTTACCGCCGAATTGCGCACCGATGCCTTTGTCCTGGCAAATTTTTTGAATTTTGGCTTCCCATTCCAGGTCGCGGAAAGCGCGTCCGCCTTCATTTCCGGAAGTGGGGAGATGGTCATAGTATCCTGCAGAAGCTTTTTTTACTGTCGCCAGATTGGCTTCTGCCGAAGTACCGCCGATAACTACCGCCAAATGGTAGGGAGGACATGCCGAAGTACCTAAATCGAGCACTTTCTGTTCGATGAATTTAGTTAAGGCTTCTTCGTTGAGCAGAGCCTTGGTTTGCTGGTAAAGGAATGTTTTGTTGGCCGAGCCTCCTCCTTTCGTGATGAATAAAAATTCATATTTATTGCCCTGGGTGGCGTAAAGGTCGATTTGAGCGGGAAGATTGGTTCCTGTGTTTTTCTCTTCGGTCATGGTGAAAGGCACCACCTGTGAATAACGCAGGTTACGGTCGCTGTAAGTATCGAATACACCTTTGCTGATAGCTTCTGCATCGTTACAGCCTGTCCATACGTTCTCGCCTTTTTTCCCGATGCAAATGGCGGTTCCTGTGTCCTGGCAGGTGGGAAGTTCTCCCTCGGCAGAGATCACCTGATTCAACAACATCGTATGGGCAACGAATTTGTCGTTGTCACTGGCTTCCGGATCTTTTAAAATATTGGCCAATTTCTGTAAATGCGAGGCACGCAAATAAAAGGAAACATCTGCATAAGCTTCACGGGACAAGAGTTCGAGCCCTTCTTTTTCAATTTTCAAAATTTTTCGTCCGTCACATTCTATGGTTTTTACATAGTCTTTGGTGAGCAAACGGTATTCTGTGGTGTCTTTTTCAACAGGAAACGGTTCCTGATATTTAAATTCTGCCATAATATATTGATTATAATGTTTATAGTTCGATCGTTGTCTTACGGATCCGTGTCTTTAGCAGACGTTTTTAATCCGCAACGAAATTAGGATTAATAATTGAATTGTCTAAATTTTTAAAGAAAAAATTCTTTAATTGTATTCGGGCGTTGGGGCGGCAGAACCCGTACGGGGAAGGGAATTATCCGGGTAGTGGTAATTATTTTGAAGAAAATTTTAAACAAACCGGGATTATCGTTTAAATTTGTAAAACGTATTTTAAATTTAGTCCGGCATGTTTGATGATAATATGGTTGCAGAGGTTATTTTCTATGTCATTGTTGTTTTTTTATGTGTGGATTTTCTGATCGAACGAATTTTGGAAAGTCTGAACAGAAGTGCTATGTCTCCCCGTTTGCCGGAAAGTTTGAGAGGCATATACGATGAGCGGGAATATAGCCGTTTTCAGAATTACAAGCGGGAAAACGACCGGTTCGGATTGTTGAGCTCTTCTTTCTCTTTTCTGGTGACTTTAATTTTTTTATGTGCCGGGGGATTCGGATGGTATAATGCCTGGATAACGGGTATAACCGATAGTGTGCTGTGGCAAACTTTATTGTTTATGGGAGGGCTGGCTTTGATTTCGGGACTGATCGGTTTGCCTTTCGATTGGTATGCTACTTTTCATATCGAGGAAAAGTATGGTTTTAATAAAACCACTCCTAAAATTTATCTGGCCGACCTTATAAAAGGAATGTTGGTATCTGCTGTCGTGGGCGGGGTGTTGCTGGCTGCGATTGTCGGTTTTTATATATGGATGGGCGATAGGTTTTGGCTGTATGCCTGGGGGCTCATAACGGTGTTTTCCGTATTTATGTCGATGTTCTATTCCCAGTTGATCGTTCCTCTCTTCAATAAACAAACCCCTCTGGAAAATGGAGTTTTGAGGGATAAGATTCAAGCATTTGCCTTAAAAGCAGGTTTTAAGCTGGATAACATTTATGTTATCGACGGTTCGAAACGTTCCACGAAAGCAAATGCTTATTTCACGGGCTTAGGGCCTAAAAAACGTATCGTTTTGTACGATACCTTGATACAGGATTTAACCGGAGATGAAATTGTCGCCGTACTGGCGCATGAAGTGGGACATTATAAAAAACGCCATACACTGCAATTTATGGCCGCTTCGGTGTTACAGACCGGATTCATGCTGTGGTTGTTTTCTCTTTGTGTAAATCAGCCCGCCCTTTCGGAAGCTTTAGGCGGCGACGGAAATTATTTTCAATTGGGATTAGTGGCATTTGTTTTGCTATATAGTCCGGTAGGGATGATACTGGGATTGTTTATGAATATGTGGTCGCGTAAAAATGAATATGAAGCGGATGCTTATGCAGCCACCCAGGGACAAGGAGAGGCTTTGGTGGCCGGGTTAAAGAAAATATCCGTAAAATCTTTAAGTAACCTCACTCCGCATCCGGCGTATGAATGGGTGTACTATTCACATCCTTCTTTGTTGAAAAGGATCGGGGCTATCCGTCAGGAAGAAATTTAGATTATATGATATGAATGCAATCATTATTACTATCGGAGACGAAATCTTACTGGGACAGATTTTGGATACTAATTCCAGATATATAGCTTCGGGCCTTACCGGATTGGGGGTAGAAGTGGTTGAAATGCTTTCTGTTCCCGATAAGAGGGAAGAAATTTATGAAACGGTAGATTATGCCATGCAGAAAGCCGATCTGATTATCGTGACCGGGGGATTAGGTCCGACGAAAGACGATGTGACTAAAAAGGTTCTTGCTGAATATTTCGGTTCACGCCTGGTGATGAACGAAGAAGCTATGGGCTGGCTGAAAGAATTGCTGGGAGGCCGGGGGATTGCATTGAATGAAAATAACCGGAGCCAGGCTATATTGCCGGATAATTGCCGTATTCTCAGAAACTACAAGGGTACGGCTTCCGGAATGTGGTTTGAGCGGGGCTGGAAGTCTCTGATTTCTTTACCGGGAGTTCCGTTTGAAATGGAACATTTAATGCAGACTTATGTGTTGCCGGATTTAAAGGTGAAGTATCCGCATCTTCAGTTGAAATTCAGAATGTTAAAAGTGTACGACATTCCGGAATCGGAACTTGCACAGCGATTGGAAGGATGGGAAAACGCTTTGCCCGACGGTTTGCAATTGGCTTATCTGCCTTCACCCGGCTGGGTGAGATTGCGGCTTACTGCCAAAGGAGAGGCTGTAAAGCGTTTAGGCGAATATTACGAGGGATTGAAAACAGTGTTGAACGGACTGAACTACACGGAAGGAGAAGAAGGGGCTTTGGAAAAGCAATTCGGCGAGATCCTTCGCGATAAAGGGGTGACTATTTCGACGGCGGAGAGTTGCACCGGAGGCTATATCGCTCATCTGATTACTTCTGTTGCGGGGAGTTCGGCTTATTTTAAAGGTAGTGTCGTTTCGTATGCCGATGAGGTGAAAATAAAAGTGCTGGGAGTGAATCCATCCGATATAGAAGCGAGAGGAGTGGTGAGTGAAACGGTGGTGATCCAGATGGCGGAAGGGGTGAGAAAATTATTGGGAACGGATTATGCCGTTTCGACTTCGGGTATCGCCGGGCCTGACGGGGGAACTCCGGAAAAGCCTGTCGGAACGGTTTGGATAGGTGTGGCTACCCCCGATAAGACTTTTGCACGCACGTTCGTTTTTTCGTTTACCAGAGAACGGAATATTGCCAAAGCGGCGGCTAAAGCTTTGGAATTGGTATTGAACGAAGTAAATGCCCGGTAAATGACTTTTCCCGTATGGGGTAGGGTTTACTCACAGGTAAACCTTAAAATATATATTTTCGTAATCATAGCAATATTTGCAAATGAAAAAGCTGATGATATTTCTGTTTGTTATTGTTTTATTGGTTGTCTTATATTACGTCGGTCCCCGTTTGCCCCGCATTCCGCTGAATACGGAGTTGCCGGCTATTGCCGTTTCGCTGGACAGCCTGGAAACATATATAGAGGGAAAAGATGCGGGATTGCCTGTGAAACCGGGTAATGGAGGCGAAATCGTATGGGCGGATTCTGCCGGCAAAACTACTCCCTATGTTTTATTATATCTGCATGGTTTTTCAGCCAGTCGTTACGAAGGATATCCCATTACTCACGATTTTATAAAGGAATTCGGTGTAAATGCTTATTTACCCCGTTTAGCGGCGCATGGATTGGATGTACCGGAACCGTTGTTGGATATGACTCCGGCGAATTTATACAATTCGGCCAAAGAGGCTTTGGTTATTGCACATAAGCTGGGACAGAAAGTGGTGATTATGGCCACTTCAACAGGTTGTACGCTGGCATTGATGCTGGCTGCGGATTATCCTCGATTGGTGGATGGCTTGATTTTGTATTCTCCTAATATTCAAATTAAGAATAATTTTGCCCCTCTATTATCAGGGCCCTGGGGATTACAGATCGCCCGCCTTTTCCATGGCGGTAAATATTACCGTTCTTCCGATGCTCCCGGAAGTGAAGACTGCAAATATTGGAATTGCCGCTATCGGGTGGAAGCCCAGGTTTATTTGCAGCAATTACTCGATATGCGAATGAACCGGAAGGAGTTCGCCCGTGTTCACCAGCCTGTGTTCCTCGGTTATTATTATAAGGATAAGGAACATCAGGATCAGACCATTGAAGTGAAAGCCGCTTTGCGCATGTTTGACGAACTCGGTTCTCCGGCAGATGAAAAAATGAAAGTGGCGTTTCCGGAAGCCGGCGTACATGTGATTGCTTGCGGGTTATCTTCAAAAGCCATACCGCAAGTGCGGGAAAAAACTTTCGAATTTGCCCGGCAGATATTGGGGCTTGGAGAAAAGTAGAAGCGGTAATATAAAAAACGGTATAAAGATAGAGAGTAGTCTTTGTTCGATAAAAAATAAAGCTGTCCCTGAAAGGACAGCTTTATGTGTTTTGAAAGAGAATGAAATTTATTTTTTTCCTGCCTCACAACATTTCTTTGCTTTTTTCCCTTCCTGGCAGCATTTTTTAGCACCTTCTTTGCATTCGCATTTTTGGGCACACTCTTTCTTATCGCATTTCTTTTCTTTGCAATCTTTATTAGCTACGCATTCTTTTTTACAACACTCTTTTTTACCGTTTTTGGTTGTTTTGTCGCTTTGTGCTGAAGCTACACTCACGGTGAAAGCCAGTGCGAGTACAGTTAATAAAGTAGTTATTTTCATACTGTTTGTTTTTTACTGTTTTTAATTTCTATATTTTCTCGTCGGTAAAACTATAAAAAAATATCATTCATAAAACTGTGAAAATGTTAATTTATACAATATAAAGAGAATAGAGGGTAAGAAAGAGAAACCGAATGCCCGGAAGGCGTCTAAGAATTATACATCGGTGTATGTTTTTTAGACAATCGGTCGGGTTGTTAATATGCGTAAGTTTTTAGTAGTTAGATTTCTATTGGCTTTGGCATGTCTCTTGTTAAGTGTAAAGTAATTAGAAAGGCAGAATAAGAACAAACGGAAGTCCTGACCGTGTGGTGGGGTTCGTAGTAAAAACACAGGAATATGATAGAATTAAGGAATGTAGATAAGTATTATAAATCGCGTTTTCAACGTACATTTATTTTGAAAGATGTGAACTTCGGGGTAAAAGAAGGTGAGTTTGTCAGTATTATGGGACCGAGCGGTGCCGGGAAATCCACTTTACTGAATATTATCGGGATGCTGGATGAACCGACGGAAGGAGAGTATTTTTTTATGGGAAATCCGGTACACGAAATGAAAGAAAAAGACCGGAATCTTTGCCACCGGAATTATATCGGTTTTATTTTTCAGGCATACCACTTGCTGGAAGATATGAATGTGTATGAGAATATAGAAATGCCTTTGGTGTATAAGGGAGTAAAAGGGAAAGAGCGGAAAGCCATCGTTGCCGATATTCTGGACCGCTTTAATATTGTGGCGAAGCAGGATTTGTTTCCGGAACAATTATCGGGCGGACAACAGCAATTGGTAGGCATTGCGAGGGCAATCGTAGCACGTCCGAAGTTATTGCTGGCAGACGAGCCGACCGGGAATCTCCATTCGGAGCAGGGACGGCAAATTATGGAACTGCTTAGAAAGTTGAACCGGGAAGAAGGAATGACGATTATTCAGGTCACTCATTCCGAACAAAATGCGCAATACGGAAACCGGATTGTGAATATAATGGACGGTTATTTGCGGGAAGGGACTGCCCAGGTCGAAGGTGGATTGAAATTATGACGGTATAACTTTATATTTTATCATTTACTGAGTAATTTTTTATATACGGTATGATTTAAAAACTCCTCTTTCTTAGCTGACGAAATGGGGAGTTCTTTTCCATGGATTAAGAGCCTGTTTTTTGATATGCTGTCGATACAGGATAGGTTTATCAGAAAAGAACGATGAATACGGAAAAATGAGGTTTTAGGAAGTATTTCTTCTAAAGATGCCATCGTTTGATGAATGATTATGGTTTTATCCCTGAAATGAAGTTTTAAATAGTTTTGCATACTTTCGGCATAAAGTATGTCTTTACTGATGATTTTTTGGAATGTGTCGTCTTGACGTACGTAAAAAACAGAGTTTGTTGTGTCGGCATTTTTTGACGGCACGAGACTGGAATTAAAAATATTTTGCGCTTTGGCTGCGGCCTGAAAAAAACGATTGAAAGCTATCGGTTTCAATAGATAATCGACTACATTTAGCCTGTAACCTTCCAATGCATATTCCGAATAGGCCGTGGTCAATATCGTCATAGGGGCGTTTTCCAGTGATTCTAAGAATTCGAGCCCTGAGAGATAGGGCATATTTATATCCAGGAACATCAAATCTATGTTTTGTGTCTTTAAAATCTCTGCGGCTTCCAGGGCAGATGAACAGGTGGAGGTTATTGTCAGGAAGTCGAGTTGTTTGGCATAATTTACGATCCCCCGGACGGCGATGGGTTCGTCGTCTATGATCAGGCATTTCAGGGTATGCGGAAGAATTTGTGGAGATAGTTTTTTCATCTGTTGGATTTTATATTCAGTTGGGTGCTATAAGTTGTGTCGGTTGAGTGGCAGACCAGTGAATAATTCCGGGGAAATAAAATATCCAGCCGTTTGCGTACATTTTCCAACCCCAACCCTGAATTTTCCCGTTTAATCTGTTCCGTTTTGGAATTTTCAATTTTTAATTGCAGGGAATTGTCCGTTTGACTTAAATGGATGTGTATGTAATTTTTCCCGTCGGGCGATTTGGAAGCATGTTTAAAAGCGTTTTCAATAAAGATAAGCAGAAGCAAAGGAGGGATTTCCATATTCTCATTCTCTATGTTCCGGGAATAATTTACGTTCAGCTTGTTTTCCCACCGGATTTTTTCGACTTCGATGTAATCGGATAGAAATTGTATTTCCTGTTTTAACAGTATAAATTCCTTTTGTCCCTGATATAGCTGGTATCGTAGTATATCGGAATATTTTATCAGTAAAAAGGAGGCCATTTCTACATTTTCCTGCATCAGAATATGGATATGGTTTAAAACATTGAACATGAAATGCGGGGTGATCTGTTCCTGTAAGGTTTTAAACTGAAGTTTGTGGTTCACCGCTTCCAATTGTGCATGTTCATAATAAAAACGTAACCCGCAAAAAGCAAGGCTGATTACAAATGTGCCCGGGAGCATAACCAGGAAATCTATTAGCAGGGTAACCTCATCCAGAAATAAATAGGAAGGTGCGAATACTCCGGTCTTTTCAAGATACCGGAATCCGGCGAAAATAAAAGCCGTAAATAAGGAAGTCAGTGAAGTTACACATAGGAATTGAAAGAGGAAAAGAAACATTCTTTTTTGACGCATTGCTTTTTTAAGTAGGTTATTACTTAAAAAATGGTTCATAGCAATGGTAGTACCGCAAATGGAAACGGTTACCAATGTTGCTTCTCCTATCGGGGCGAGGGTAAAAAATTGAAATCCAAAGACAATAGAGATCAATAGCCAAAATAGAATAATAACCAGTTTGTGGGTATCGGATATACGAATTTTCATGCTACAAATCTACGGAATAAAATCATAGCTTACCAGAGCATTCGTCAAAAGCAATCCGGGGATTCGTCAAACGGATTTTCTCTTTTCGCCGTTTGCTTCTACTTTTGGGCCATGATGAATGTGTGTAGAAGCATTCGGATGGTATTACTTAAAAATAATTAATGATGAAAAGAATTTTAGTATCGTTTTTTTTGAATTTTCTATTGTGTGGAATGACGTTTTCTCAAACGGACGATAGCAAACGGGCGGCATTTCAGTTTAGCTTTATGCCTTTTATGAGTACCAATGGCTTACAGGCCAAAGAATATACCAATAAAGTGTCGATCAATTTGCTATCGGGCTTGTCGAAAAATGAAAAGGCCTTTGCTTTTGCCGGATTAACCAATATTGTATTGAACGATGCGAACGGTTTTCAATTTGCCGGATTGGGAAATTATATCGGGAACAATGGCAAGGGGGTGGCTTTTTCCGGATTGGGGAACGTGGTACGGAATAGTTATTCCGGATTCCAGTTTGCCGGCTTAGGGAATTATATCGGAAGTTCCGGAAAAGGTATGCAGTTTGCCGGACTGGTGAACATAAGTAAGGATTATTCCGGGTTTCAGTTTGCCGGACTGGTGAACATCGCTAAAAAGGTGAACGGTGTACAATTTGCCGGATTACTGAATATTGCTGAAAGTAGCGATTGGCCTGTCGCTTTAGTCAATATTATTAAAAACGGAGATTTGGGAATAGCCGTAACTTATAATGAGATAGGAAGTATGGTCGTGGCGTTGAGATCGGGAGGGAGGCATACTTATGGAATTGTAGGGATCGGTTACAATCACAAAGTGAACAGGTATGTGACTGCTGGCGGTTTAGGTGCTCATATTCACGTTACCCGGTGGCTGACGCTTAACAATGAACTTATGGGGGAAACTCTTAATAATTTTTCCAAATACATCACGTTTAAAGTAGGATATGCTTTTTTACCCGCTTTTCGCCTGACGCCTCATATCGAATTATTCGGAGGACCGAGCATAAATTATATACAAACCGATGATCTCCGGAATGTAGATATGATTCCCGATAAACATATTTGGAGAAAATTTGGGGATACCAAATTTCAGCAAGTGTATTTTGGCTATCAGGCCGGTTTACAATATTTCTTTTGATGAGAGGTTTGAAAATAAGAAAAATGCTGAAGAGTTATAGAGATAATGTGAAAGTCGTTTCTTTTTCCGGAATAGAGGTTACTTTGATATTTCCCCCGTGAGCCCGCATAATCTGGCGGGCGATACTCAGGCCGATACCTGTTCCCTCGGTTTTGGTGGTGAAAAAAGGCACGAATATTTCGTTAAGGATTTCCGGAGCGATGCCCGGACCGTTATCTGTGATTTTAATCAGAGTCTGGTTTGAATTGTTTTCAATGTTTACATATAATTTGCTGTTTTTTCTGCCTTTCATGGCTTGTATTGCATTTTTCATGATGTTTAGCATCACTTGTCCCAATAAGTTCGGATCGGCATATACTTTCAGGTTTTCCGGGTGAATTTCGGTTTGAATCGTGGCATTTACAAAATGAGGTTCCATGCTGCACAGAATAACCATGCGGTGAATGAATTCGCTCATATCGATGTATTCCCGCTCCGGTTTGGGGATGCGGGTAAATTTCCGGTAGGATTCTACGAATGAAATAAGTCCCTTGCCGGTTTCGCTGATCACATGCAATCCGTTGATTGTATTTTCTTTGAGCTGAGAAGCGTCTATTTCCGTGTTGTCGTCTTTGTGCAGAGAAAGCAGGGTGTCGCTTAACGAGGTGATCGGGGCGATGGAATTCATGATTTCATGAGCTAACACCCGGATCAGGCGAATCCAGGAATCGATTTCTTTTTCGTCCATTTCGTTTTCAATATCGCTGAAAACAAGTAAAGAAAGTTTTTCTCCGTTCATGATGATGCTGGTGGCATTGATCAGCAGTTGCACGCTTCCCCGCTCGTTGGTATAAGTGATCCGTTTGGTTTGGCCCGACTGGATTTCCTCTATGGTTTGTTGCAACTGGGGAGAAACTTTTTGTAATTGCCTGGTGTGGGTGAATACTTCTAAACCGAGGATTTTGCGGGCGAACAGATTGGATTGGATAACGAATCCTTTAGAATTTAGTGCGATGACACCCGAATTGATATTATTGAGAATCAATTCGTAGTATTTTTCCTGTTGCTGTATGTCGATCCTTGCTTTTTGCAGGATTTCTTTAGTTTGATTCAGTAGATTATTCAGTAATTTTTCTGATTTCATACCCTGTGATTCTGTAAATCGCAGAGTGTAATCGTCGTTTTTCAAGGCACTGAAAAAATAGCCGATCTTTCTATTGACCGAGTTTATATGGTGAAAAATAAGAAACACGCAAATCACGATGCAAATGATGCAGAATACACCTTCGACATTCATTCCTGAATAAAAATAAATGCCTGCTCCGGCGGCCAGAATCCCGAAGGATAATAGTAAGAATATCAGGCGAAAAGGGTAGGAACGAAGCATAAGTTTATTAAGTTAATCGTGGACGAAAAAGGTTGGGTTACAAGCCGAATTTTTTCATTTTATTATATAATGTTTGCCGGGTGATGCCTAATTGTGAGGCAATTGCCGATATATTTCCTTCGTTGCGTTCGATGGCTTTGCGGATCATTTCTTTTTCCATTTCTTCCAGAGTGCTGATCTGAGGGGCAAGTTCGGTCGTTATTGTTTTGAAAAAGAAGTCATTCGGCTTCAGAATACTGGATTCGCACATAATGACGGCTTTTTCAATGGCGTGTTGCAGTTCCCTCACGTTACCGGGCCAGGGATAATTCAGTAACCTTTCCTGGGTACTAAAAGCGAAAGAAAGGTTTTTCTTTCCATATTTTTGGCTATACCGGTGCAAGAAGAAATCGGCTAACAATAATATGTCTTTTCCACGTTTTCGCAATGGAGGCACCTCGATATGTATGGTATTGATGCGATATAGCAGGTCCTCCCGGAAAGTCCCGTTTGCGACCATTTCCTGCAGATTGCTATTGGTGGCACAGATCAGCCGGATATTGATGTCGATCGGTTTGTTAGAGCCTATCCGGGTGATTTTCCGTCCCTGTATGGCAGCCAATAGTTTGGATTGCAAAGAATAGGATAAGTTACCTATTTCGTCCAAAAAGAGGGAGCCGTTATTGGCGGCCTCGAACTTGCCTGCCCGGTCTTCTTTGGCATCGGTGAAAGCTCCTTTTACATGACCGAATAATTCACTTTCGAAGAGTGTTTCGGTAATGGCTCCCATATCTACCGAGATCATTACTTCGTTCCGGCGGTCGGAGAGGGAATGGATTTCTTTGGCGATTATTTCTTTTCCCGTACCGTTTTCACCTGTAATCAGGATGTTGGCATCTGTCCGTGCGACTTTTTCAACCAACAGGTGTAATTGCTGCATGATTCCGGAATTTCCCCATATCAGTTCTTCTTCTGTGTTTAACTGTTTTTTCAGGATTTCTTCTTTTTCCCGGAGTTGTTTTACTTCGCTTCTCGATTCGTTCAGGCGGTAAGCGGACAGTAAGGTGGCAATGAGCTTGGCATTGTCCCAGGGTTTTACAATAAAATCGGCGGCACCTTCCTTTACAGCTTTTACCGCAAGGTCAATGTCCGCATAGGCTGTAAATAATACAACCGGCAACTCTTTTGCCAGTTTCTTTATTTCGGATAACCAGTAGATCCCTTCATTACCTGTGTTGATTCCCGATGAAAAATTCATATCGAGTAATATGACATCGATATTTTCAGATTCCAGCAAAGAGGGAATCCGGTTAGGGTTACTGCTTGTGATTACTTTTTTAAAGACGCTTAACAACAACATTTCTAATGCCGTCAGTACACTTTTATTATCATCAACTATTAGAATTGTACCTTGTTTTGCCATAATAGAATTGGAGAATAAAGGCATCCGGGTAAAATATTGTATTCAGTTCGCCTTTTGCCTATGTGTTTAAACTATACAAAGTTACGGATAAAATTGTAAACTTTATTTCAATTTTCATTTTTGGGATACATCTTGTTTTCGGTCGTTGTTTCCGTTACGATCTGACCGTCGAACAGGTTGATGATCCGGTGAGCATACGAAGCGTCGTGCTGGGAGTGAGTAACCATAATGATCGTGGTTCCTTCCTGGTTTAATTCAGTCAGCAGATTCATTACTTCCGCTCCGTTTTTTGAATCGAGGTTTCCTGTGGGTTCATCCGCTAAGATCAATTTCGGCTCGGCAACGACGGCCCGGGCAATAGCGACACGTTGTTGCTGCCCTCCCGATAATTGTTGAGGGAAATGTTTCGCGCGGTGACTGATGTTCATCCGGTCGAGAATATGATTGACCAGCTCTTTTTTCTCCCCGGCTTTCTTTTTCAGATAGATCAAGGGAAGTTCTACGTTTTCATATACATTCAATTCGTCGATCAGGTTGAAACTTTGAAATACGAATCCGATGTTTCCTTTTCTGACCTGGGTTCTTTGCTTTTCTTTCAAATGCCCCACTTCCTGACTATTGAAATAGTATTCTCCTTCGCTGGGATTATCCAATAATCCGATAATATTCAGTAAGGTTGATTTTCCACAACCGGAAGGTCCCATAATTGCCACAAATTCACCTGGTTTTACATGTAAGGATACATGATTCAGAGCCGTAGTCTCTACTTCTTCGGTACGAAATACCTTGCTGAGATTTTCAATTTTTATCATAGCTGCTTAATTAGTTTCGTTTTTCATTTTCCAACTCTTTAACCAAATGTATGCCAAACTATGTAATATATTGATTTTTATTGAATTGTGTTTATTTTAATACAAAAAAGAGTGTCAAACAAATAGACAAGATTGTCCATTTGTTTGACAAATGTTTATTGTTTTTTTTGATTTCAATGGATTGGTACATACGATTAAAACAAAGGTAAGGAAAAAAATGAACGGTTTCGGGTTTAAGAAGAATAAGTTATTTATTCGGATTAGAAAAAACGGGTCGAATCATAATAAGCAGAGAGGAGGTTATGTAAAAGAATAGGACAATATTGTCTATTTTTTTTACACCTCTAAAGATGGTGATGTGTATCTAATATATTGAATATTATTATTTTAATTGCTTTGGCATAGATTTGGTGTTATGATTTTCAAATTTAAAATTTTAACAATGATTTTTAGGATTTTTATATTTGGGGTTTTAGTTCTGGGAATGAGAACAGGATATACCCAAGAAAAGAAATGGACTTTGCAGGATTGTATCGACTATGGTGTGGAACAGAGCCTGAAAATGCAGCAACAAAAGCTTCAAAACGACAATAGGCGTTTAGAGGTGCGTGATGCTGCTTTGGGATTGCTTCCGTCGGTAAATAATTTTTCACCTTCTTTTTCTTACAATTATGGACGTAGCATCGATCCGGAAACAAATACGTATGGTAATATGCAGTATAAAACTTTGGGAGGATTGGGAATAGGAGGAGGGGTAACCTTGTTTGCGGGCTTTAGTGGGGTTAATCGGGTGAGGATGGCGAAGATCGCTAAATTGCAGGGATTGGAATACACTGAACAGCTGGCAAACGACATCGCAGAACAGGTGATGAGAGCTTTTTTCACTTTAGTATATGCGGAAGAGCAGATTAAAATCACTTTGGAACAGTTGGAAAATACCAATTTGCAGCTAAAAAAGATTCAACGGGAATATGAACTGGGACGCCGTCCCAAGAGTGATCTTTTCGATATTCAGGCACAACAGGCTTCTGACGAATACCTGTTGATCTCCTATCAGAATAACCGGGCAAATGCTCAGGTGTCTTTGAAACATTTGATGAATTATCAGGAGGAAAACGATTTGGAAGTGAGTGTCGATTCTTTGAATAGAATTTTGCCTGTAAAAGAGGGGAACGATCTGAATGTTATTTATACGAATGCGATGAAATCGTTGCCCGAAGCATTGGTGGCAGGGTATGACGTTCGTATTTATAAATTGAGAGAATATACGACCAAAGCCAATTTTGCACCTTCTTTCGGAATGAACGGAGGAATTAGTTTCGGCAGTTATTCCAGCCAGAACGGCCGGGATTTCTGGACACAGATTTCCGATAAAAACCGGATTGGGAAATATTTTGGATTTAATATGAGCCTTCCGATTTTTTCCGGCCTGTCTCGCCATTCCAATCTCAGAAGGGCAAAAAACAATTACCAGAATGCCCGGATTTCTTATCGGCAAACGGAACAATCGATATATACCGAGATACAAAAGGCGATTCTCGATCTGGAATCTCAGGTTCAGCAATATGAAATTGCCCTTAAGAAAGAAAAGTTTAGCGAGCTGGCTTATCGGGCCGGAAGAAAAAAATATGAACAGGGCTTGATAACGATTATAGAATTAAACACGACGGCCAATAATTATTTACAGGCTAAATACGATCTTTTAAAAGCGCGTTTGAATTATGTGTTGCAAAAGAAGATGGTAGATTTTTATAAGGGGGTTCCTTTACAAACGAAGGTCGGAGGGTGATTTTTATAGCGGAAAGGTATCAGTATTGAAAATAAGGTCAGGCAAGCGGGGTTGTATCCTTGTTTTGACCGGAAAGATAAATATAAATAGTTATGGATAAGATTATTGAACAGAAAAAAGGATTAAAGAAAAAGCATATACCGTATATCGTCGGGGGGATATTTGTCCTGATCGTTATCGGTTGGCTGGTTTTAGGCGATCATACCTCGACACTTCGGGTGGAAAAAGGAAAAGTGACAATAGAAGAAGTGACTGACGGGGTGTTTAACGATTATATCCGGATTATGGGAAACGTCGAGCCGATCACTTTTGTACAGTTAAGCCCGCTGGAGACGGGACGGGTAGTGGAGAAAATCGTGGAGGAAGGAACCATGGTGAAAAAGGGACAGGTGATTTTACGGCTGGAAAATCCTAATTTGGCCATGTCGATCCTGGATAGTGACGCCAATCTGGCCGAAAAACAAAATTTGCTTAGAAATACTTTGTTGCAAATGGAAAAAGACAAGCTGGCTTTGCAGCAAGACCGTTTAAAAAACGAAGTGGATATTGCCCGGAAAAAACGGAAATATGAGCAGGATAAGAAATTGTATGAAGAAGACCTGATCGCTAAAGAGGAATATTTGGTGTCGAAAGAGGATTATGAAATGGCTGTGAGGAATAATGTTTTGGTACTCGAAAAACAGAAACAGGATTCTATTTATCGTTCCATTGAGATCGAGAATATGGAAATGAGTCTCGAAAATATGAAGGCCAATTTTAAATTGGTCAGGGAAAGATATGATAATCTGAGTGTAAAGGCTCCCATCGATGGGCAGTTAGGGACGTTGAATGTGGAGATCGGTCAGACTGTTTCGCAAGGTGCTAATATCGGCATTGTGAATGTATTGGACGATTATAAAGTAGTGGCTCGGATCGACGAGCATTATATCGACCGGGTGAAAAAGGAATTGAAGGCTTCACTGGAACGGCAGGGAACGGATTTTGAATTAAAGGTTTTAAAGGTTTATCCCGATGTAAAGGGAGGACAATTTAAAACGGATTTGACTTTTATTGCCGATAAACCCGAAAATATCCGGACGGGACAGACTTATCACATCAATCTGCAATTAGGCGAGTCGGACAGGTCGGTTTTGATTCCGCGCGGAGCATTTTATCAAACCACCGGAGGGCAATGGGTGTTCGTTGTGAGTGCCGACGGAACGGAAGCTTATCGCCGCAATATAAAGATCGGCAAGCAAAATCCGCAATATTATCAAGTGTTGGAAGGACTGGAGCCCGGGGAAAAAGTAATTACTTCCGGATACGAGGTGTTCGGCAAAAACGAACATTTGGTTTTAAAATAATGTAAAAAAATATTTTTTAGTTGTAACATTTTAAAACCTTGTACGTCTTAGAGAAAAGGGGTTTTAATTTTATGAATTTAATAAATTGAAATAAATATGGTAAGAACAGTTCTTTTTTCAGTATTGCTTTTGTTAGGCATAACCGCAGGCGCAAAGACAGGAGGGCAAATAGAGATATCCCGCTTCCAGGGAGAGAAAATCACAGGAATAGATGTATCCGGTGCTTTTGATATTAAGATACGCCAGGGAGAGGAAACGGGAATGGTTGTAAATATTCCTGCACATTGCAAAAATCAGTTTACCGTATCGCTCAATGAGAACGGAAGATTGAAGATCGGTTTCAAAGGTTCGGTCAAAGGAGAACGCGGAGACCGTTTTCAGGCAGAGATCGTTTGCTCCTCATTGGAAAGTGTAAGATTAAGCGGAGCTTGCCGTTTGAATGGTGAAGGGGATTTTTCCGGGAGAAGATTGTCGGTAGATCTATCGGGAGCCGCAACGGTTACCCTGGAAGGACATATAGAAGTGGGGGGAAATGTCGATTTTAGTTTGTCGGGAGCTGCCCGCTTTTCCGGTAAATTGTCCGCTCCCCTTGTAAATGCGGAACTTTCCGGGGCTTCCTATTTAACCCTGAGCGGAGATGCGACCTCCGGTAAGGCGACAGCTTCGGGAGCTGCCCATGTATATATGGGTGATTTCGCTTTCCGTACCCTGAATGCTTCTGCATCCGGTGCGGCCTATCTGAAAGTTTGTGCCAACGAACAACTGAATATTTCAGGATCAGGGGCTGCAAAATTGTTTTATCGGGGAGACGGAAGAATAAATGTTCATACTTCCGGAGCTTCTACCATAAGTCGATTCTAATAGTGTTCAAAAGAAAAATCCCGTTTCAAACACATGAAACGGGATTTTTTAATTTTAAGGTGTATCATTCGAGAATCAACAGATATCCTTTACCTTTTTCTATTTTAATTTTATCGGTAGGCGAAAAAGTTTTTTCCGGTTGGAAGGTTTCGATGGCAGGAGCGTGCAGTTTCGCTGTTTTGGGATCGATCCCCAGGGCTTTCCAATCGATCTTTAGTTTAATTTCTTCATCCCGCTCTGCCCAGCTTCCAATCGCAATCATGGCTTTATTGTCTTTTATGTAGCAGGTAGCCAAAATCTTATCGTTTCCGGTTTTAACGGGATTGTAAGATACCCAATATCCCATCATTCTACTGCCTTGCATTCCGAATTCATCCCATATTTTCCAAAGATATTGAGCCGTTTCGCAGCCATCCCAATGCAAGCGGGAAGTCATGCCATAGACCATGCCACGCCAGGCATTTCCGCAGTCTTGCAGCATTTCTCCCATCATTCCGAAAGGAATCCCGGAAACTTCTGTCATCCAATAGTCCGGTGATGCGCTGTAATCGAAATACTCTCCCAGCCACAGGCGGTCGAGATAGGGCATGTGCTCCATATAAAGACAGGCACTATTGATGAATCCGTCTTTTGGATTGAATTGATTGGCCGAATGAAGATCGATCCGGGGAGCGGGGCAACCTTTATCCAGCACTTTTCTGATTCGTTTCATGGTGGAGCGGTCGAAAGCCAGATCATCGATATATAATCCGTCGATACCTACATTTTTCACCAGCCAGTTCAGGCCTTCCACATAGAAATTGTGCCAGCGGGAAACCCCTGAGTTTACAATGGCGGCGTCGGTATATTTTTCAACGAACCAAGCGGCAATGTAATCCTGGTCCAGGTGTTCCTGCAACCAGGAATAACCGTTTCCTTTTCCTGCCGAAAAAATTTCGTTACCCAAAGAGCGCAATGCCCAAAGTTCCGGGGCACGGTTGGCCAATTCCCTTACCGTATAGTAGATTTTTACTTTACAGCCTTTGGCATGTGCCTCGTCGATGTAAGCTTTCATAAAATCGGGACGGAAAAACGGATAGTTGATGTGTGGGTTAATCGCATTCCCGTGGTGAATATTGATGGTGTTTGCCCCGTCGGCAACCACTTTGTCTATAGGCTGGTAACTGTGGAAATAACGGTCTGTCCATTGTTTATCGGTATCGATAGGCTTAAATGGAGTGGTGGAAAGCAGGAAAATAAAAGTCAATTCTTCTCCTTTTTTCAAGGTACGGCTTCCACTATAGGCTTTTACTTGCATGGTTTTCCCGTTACGGGCAAAATCGATCCCCCCTTTGCCGCCGTTGTTCCAGCATTCAGGAATGATAAGCGGTTTGGATTGATAGAAGTTGGTATTTAACGGCCTTACATAATGTTCGTCCCGGAAGACGCAATGAATACCGGCGTTTTCTTTTCCTATCCAGAAACCTTCCTGGTTGTTCCTGATATTCCATTTCCAGGAATTTTTATCGGGGATGAAAGAACCTGTATGTCCCATGCCGAGCCAATATTTGGCAATTTCCCCGTTTAGAGGAATTTCCAGCCGCATGTCTTCTACTTTGGCTGTTTCATTGGCTTTGACTGTGATTTTATATTCCATAAAACCGTCGAATTCCATTTTAGCCTTACAGGTCAGCGTGAAATCACCCGCTTTGTTTTGAGTTTCCCAGCTTGTCTGGCCGTCTTCCTGGGTAGTGAATCGAAAAGATTCGTTTTTCAAAGGAAGAGCTTTCCGATTTTGTTCTATCACGAAACGGATAGGGGCGTGAAGGACAGGAGTTACTTTTTCACCGATGGTTGTGATTTCTTCTGTAAAAAAACTGGAAATTTTTTCAGGGAAGCCCGATTCGTTGAGCAGAACGGAGCGGCCTAAACAGTGTATTTCTTTTCCGTTTACTTTTAGCGGGGTGAACGGTCTGACTACGCTATTATCGCAAGCCAGTTCTGAGTTCAGCCAGCGTAATCTGGATAACCGGTATATATCGCTGTCGCCTTTATCTTCTAAAACGCGATCCGTAAGATTGATTGACAATTCGATGTTTTCCGGAGGACATTCGTTCCCGAAAACGGTGACTTTTCCTTTGTAGATGCCGGGAGCGATACCTACCGGCATCTGAATGCCGATCCATAGCGGGCGGACTTCACCCTGGGGAACGCGATATGAAATATTCATAGGGCGTTGTAGCCAGTCGGTTCCGGTGAGATTGAAACAGGTAAATGCCGAGGCCGGGATGGTGTTTTTATTTCCTTGCAGGTCGGAAAATTCAACTTTTATCTGATCTATTTCCCGGTCTTTCGCCCATAAAGCAATTTGAAATACAAAGTATTCGTTTTGATCGGCCTCTGCGGCAAACGGGCGAAACGCTCCGGATGCCGTCCAGCGATAAGGAATGTCTTTAAACATTTTCACCGGATGTTTCCGGTCTTCCGGGAAAAGCAGGAAAGGTTTACCTGTGTAATCTTTTTCCAGTTTTGCTTTTTCGGCAGAGGTAGCGACAATTTCCATCGGGTAGAAACTGTTGAATTCACCTCTGGATTGAAATTGTATGAAGCGGGCATCCGGCACGGAAGAAGTTGACAGCATTTTTTGAGTTTTTGTCAGCCATGCAGCGTCGGGGGAGGTAGATTCTTTTTTGTATTCCACTCTGGGATAAGGTCCTCCTGAGGTGTGATAGGGAAGGTAATAGATATAGTAATTTCCCGGAACGGTTTGCGGCTCGAAAATCAGTTTGCCTTCTTCCCGGGTGACGGCTTCCCGGAAGAAATTTATGATTTGTTTTCCGGTAGCGGCATCTACAATGATAATTCCTTTTCGGGCTGCATCGTGATCTTTCCGTCGCCAGGGAATACTGGCACGTACAGCCCCTGTATTTTCCGTTACTTTGACAACTGCCCGGTGGTTTCCTAAAGTGTCGGGAGTCCAGAAATCCGTTCCATACCATACTTCCGAAGGCTGAACGTCTTGTGCCGGTACGCTAAAGGCAGTACACAGCGTGGCGAATAAGCATAATAGTTTTTTCATAATCCTAAAATTTCTATACCTTGTTTAAAGAAAATGTCTTTCGGTATTCCTGCTTCTGCAATCCGGTCGAGGTCTTTTGGCAGGGCAGGGATAATAATGCCTTTTTCCTGAATGAGCCGGGTTGCCTTCTCATAGTCGGCATTCCCTTCTATGGTGATATGTTCCCCGGCAATTTTAGCGATGTTTTCTTTCATTTTATCGAAATCTACCGAATAGAAAACCGTTTTGTTCGTTTAAGGTAATCGTATCGCTTTCTATTAAATGTGCGAATTGTATCTCGTAGATATAGATTTTACATTGCCATCGATTGACGAAAGTAACAAAAAATGTAATAAAATGTTCGGGCTGGAAAAATTAACTTTTCCAGCCCGAATCGTTTTATCCGATACCGATAAGGTTTGGGTTTTATAGATTGGCGATATTACCCGCTCCCACGATTAAAACAGGGTTGTCCTCTTCCGAAAGTTCGGTTTGTAATTTTTCTACTCTTTGGCGTACGGTATTATCGATTTCCGTTTTTTTCAATATTTCCGGGATAAGGGTGGCAAGTGTGCTTGCCGGGTATTCTATATAGAATTGTCCGTTTTCCTGAAAGGATAATTTGTCTGCCGGTAGGTTTGTTCCCAAATAATCGTTGTCTATCGTTTGGAAATGAGCGATTTTTTCATTTGGAAAATCGACCAGAAAAAAAGTTCTGAAACCACTGAATGAAACGGAACCTATCCGATTGCCCTGGACTGTGGTCTGTTTACTCGTTTTGCCTGTAACATGATAGACGGAAGCCAGCAATTTGTTGTCTGAGATTTGTACGATTCGTAATTGCTGTTCAGGTGTGACCGGAATCCGGTATTTCAAATGTAGGGAGTTTTGTTCGACCTGAAAAACAGAATCCGTGCGATGAGGACGGTAATACTGCTGTCTGCCTGTATTATATAAGTTATTATTGAAGTCGATTTGCCGGGCGTCTTCTTCGCCTGTGTTATCGACTCCTCCTAAAAAACGGCCTGAAAGTGTTTGCGTGTATAATTTGTATTTAGCTTGCTTATTACGCATATTGGCAATTTGCAATATGCTGTCGTTCAGCATGGTCAGGGCGTATGCCGCTCCTTTTTGTGCTAAGGGGATTTTGGTGTATTGTCCGTCCGGAATGCTCCAGCTATGTATAAAATTCCTCCCAAAATCGATGGCAAGAATTCTGTTTTCGTCAGGTGTCCATGTTTTACCGGCAATAAAAATGTATTCTCCCGGCCCACGTCCCTGAATGGCAAGGTTACGAATATGTTTCCCATTGCGGTCGAATAATATGATATAGGCTGAAGAGAAAGCGACGATGTATTTCTTTCCTATGAGATAGGAGGCATTCCCGAATAAGCTCGAATCCGTTGTTTCCAATCGCACGACTTCTAAATCTTTCCCGATATCCGTCAGTTTTAGCGGGAGTGTATCCGTGGCAATGTTTAAATTTACCAAAGTGATAGGTATGCCCCGGTCTTTGTAAGTGCTGATTGCTTTTTCTTTGTTTTGACAAGCGGAAAACATTGTCACAATAATGAAAATAATTAATAAATACTGCATTGGTAGTTTTATTTCGTTTTAGTTTATGTTTATTGAAGTAAATATCATACTTTTTATTGACATTATAAAAAAAAATATGATATATTTTAAATATATAAAAAATATGTATTCATTTTGATGAGTAATTATTTTTATTATTGTGCTGAATGTAAGCCTTAGTTTGTTGGTATTTAGTAAAATATATTATATAATTGAAACCGGTGAAAGGGAAGGGAGGAGGGAGAGGTAAGGGTATAAAAATATCCGGTAATTATTCTTACGATTGAGAATAATTACCGGATATTTATAAGACTACCGGGTTATCGGTTTATTTTAACCATTTATCCAGCCAGGCTTTAAAAGTACGTTGCCAAAGGATGCCATCCTGACAGCCGGTTACCCAGTGGCACTCTTCCGGAAAATACAGGAATTGAGCCGGGATTCCTCTCATTCTGGCTGCATTGAAAGCTGCCATACCCTGAGACATGTCGATGCGGAAATCTTTTTGTCCGTGAATGACGAGGATAGGTGTATCCCAATTCCCTACAAATAAGTCGGGAGAATTGGCGTAAGTGCGCTGGGCGATTTTATTATTTTTTTCCCAGGGCGCTCCGCCCATATCCCAGTTTGCAAACCACATTTCTTCGGTAGTGTAGTATTGCATTTTCAGATCGAAAATGCCACAATGGGAAATAAATGCTTTAAAGCGTTTATCATGGTGTCCGGCGAGATAGTAAACCGAGTAACCACCATAAGAAGCCCCTACACATCCTAAACGATTTTCATCGATGTAGGGTTCTTTTTTAGCATGATCTATCGCCGAGAAATAGTCTTTGATATTTTGGCCGGAATAGTCTCCGCTAATTTGTTCGAGCCATTCCTGGCCGAATCCGGGTAATCCCCGGCGGTTCGGAGCTACGATAATATAACCGTTGGCAGCCATTTGCTGAAAGTTCCAGCGATAGCTCCAAAATTGGCTGACAGTGCTTTGCGGTCCGCCTTCACAGTAGAGGAGGGCGGGATATTTTTTATTCGGATCGAAATGGGGCGGATAAATCATCCATACCAGCATATCCTTATTGTCGGTGGTTTTTATCCAGCGGGATTCTACCTTTCCCATTGTCAGCTGGTCGAGCAGGGATTTATTGACAAACGATAATTCTTCATCTTTTCCGGTTGCCGGATCTACCTTATAAATTTCCGTCGGTTTACTCATGGATTGTTTGGTTGCTATAAGCATGTTACCGACCGGAGTTACTGACGTGTAGTTGTGAATGCCTTCCGTGTGTTTTTTTATATCTCCCGTGCTTAAGTCGAGGGAATAGATTTCATCGGTGGCATGCCGGTCCGAGATAAACCAAATGGTTCCGGTATCGCCCCAGGCAATTCCTTCCACATTCTGATCGAATCCTTCTGAAAAATCCTGTTTTTCTCCGGTTGTTAAATCCATTACATACAGACGGTTTTTATCGGCTTCGTATCCTTCACGTTCCATGCTTTCCCAAGCCAGTAATTTTCCATCGGGGGAGATTTTCGGATTTTTATCATATCCCATCATTCCCTCTGTCAGATTTTCGGTTTGTCCGTTTTCTGTGTTGTAGGCATATAGATCGGTGTTGGTAGATTCGGCATAGTCTATGCCGATTTTTTTACGGCAGGTGTAAATCAGTTTTTTGCTGTCTTTTGTCCATGCTAACTGTTCGGTTCCTCCCCACGGACGTACCGGGGATTCCCAACGTTCACCCTCCAAGATGTCTTTGCCGGAAGTGATTTTTTGCTGGGCAGGAAGGTAATCTGCAATGAATAAATGAGTATAAGCATCGACCCAGTCGTTCCAGTGGCGGTAAAACTGGTCGTTGATAATACGTGCCTTTGCTTTGGGCAGGTCGGGATACATATCTTTTACGGTGGGTTCTAAAACTACATCTTTCAGATAAACGATCTTCGACATATCCGGTGCATATACATAACCGTTGATGCCGTCTTCTACATCGGTGATTTGCCGTTGATTCGTGCCGTCCGGAGACATCTCCCATAATTGGCCTTTAGCAAGATAGGTAATGTATTTCCCGTCGGGAGTCCAGCCGGCCTCCGATTCATTGTAATCGGTGTTCGTGAGCTGAACCGATTTGCCGTCGGCTAAATTGAGCAGGTAAAGATCCGTGTAGGCGCGGTCTTCTTCTTTATTGAAATAAGTGACATCGTACACCGCTTTTGTTCCGTCAGGAGAAACCTGTACGCTTCCGATCCTGCCGAACGACCAGAGGACTTCGGGCATCATAACATCGGATGCCAGTTTTTGTTCAGGGGTTTTATAGCCTTTTCCCTTGCCGGTATCTTCTGCCGTATTTTTATTATCGCATGACATAAGGGATAATAATAATAGTGTTGGTAGTATAATCTTTTTCATCGTATAAAAAATATACCAATATACTATAAGGCCGGAATGATATATAGTATATTGGTAATTAAATTAGTACATAGATAAATTTATCAGCTTTCGGTTTCTGAGACGGTTGGTTTGCCTCCTTTTTCAGGTTGTTCCGGAGTTTCTGTGATTCCGTTTATCGCCGCTACGATTTTTCCGCGCAATTCTTCCGCTAATTCCGGATTGTCCATCACTAACTGTTTCACGGTTTCACGGCCTTGTCCCAGTTTGTTTTCTCCATAAGAAAACCAGCTCCCGCTTTTCTTGATAACGTTATAATCTACTCCTAAATCGACGATTTCGCCGGAAATGGAGATTCCTTCACCATACATGATGTCGAATTCCGCTTTTTTGAATGGGGGAGCGACTTTGTTTTTCACCACTTTTACGCGGGTGTGGTTTCCTAAGATTTCTTCACCGTCTTTGATCGGTCCGATTTTACGGATATCCAAACGAACGGATGCGTAGAATTTCAGTGCATTACCACCAGTCGTCGTTTCGGGATTTCCGAACATGACACCGATCTTATCACGCAATTGGTTGATAAAAATACAGCAGGTGTTGGTTTTACTGATCGTTCCCGTCAGTTTCCGCAAAGCCTGAGACATCAATCGAGCCTGTAAGCCCATTACACTTCCTCCCATATCGCCTTCGATTTCGGCTTTAGGGGTAAGTGCGGCTACCGAGTCGATCACAATGATATCGATGGCGGAGGAACGGATGAGTTGCTCGGCGATTTCCAATGCCTGCTCTCCGTTATCCGGCTGCGAAATGAACAGGTTTTCTACATCTACACCTAATTTTTCTGCATAAGTCCGGTCGAATGCGTGTTCTGCATCGATGATAGCAGCTATTCCGCCTTGTTTTTGTGCTTCAGCAATCGCATGGATCGCTAAAGTTGTTTTTCCTGATGATTCCGGGCCGTAGATTTCGATCACACGGCCTTTGGGATAACCGCCTACACCCAGAGCTTTGTCGAGTGCGATGGAGCCTGAAGGAATAACCGGAATGTTTTCCACCTGATTGTCGCCAAGCTTCATAATACTTCCTTTTCCGAAGTTCTTTTCAATCTTGTCGAGTGTCAGTTGGAGCGCTTTTAATTTTTCCAGATTCGTTTCTTTTGAAGCCATATTACTTAGATTAAAATTTATTCATTGATATTTTACACTATATCCTTTTGCTTCCTGCGTGAATATACGACGTTCGTTTTTGTGCGAATGTCGTTCAACGGTAGGAAATACTACAGGATTTGTGCTGTCGGGTTTTTAGTATCTACTTTGGTGATTACTTTAGTGATGATTCCGTTTTCAATAATGAAGGTCGTACGCAATACCCCCATATATTTCCGTCCGTACATCGATTTTTCCGCCCATACGCCGTAATCCTGCAGAATGGTTTTATCGGTGTCGGCAATAAGATTGAACGCCAAATTATATTTTGCGATGAATTTTTGGTGCGAAGAGGGAGAGTCTGGGCTTATGCCGATCACTTCGTACCCCTGTTCCGTTAGAGCCGAATAATTATCGTTTAAATTACAGGCTTCCGCAGTACAACCTGAAGTGTTGTCTTTCGGGTAAAAGTAAAGAATCAGTTTTTTGTTCTTGAAATCGTCCAGCGATATTTCTTTTCCGTCTTGGTTGATGCCTTTGAAAAAAGGCGCTTTATCACCTTCTTTTAGTGGTGTCATAAAATAGTTTTAGTATTATTTGGTTCGATAGCCTTTCCCTGAAATAAAAAGATCGGCTCTTTCTACAAAAGTATGAATATTTTGTAGAATACCGATAGATTTTAAGCCTTAATTCGCGGACAATAGGTTATAAAATTTACCTCTTTGTGTGTCAGGTTATTGATATGGATTTTAATATTGAGATTCTATTTTTGCCCAGGAAATATGGATCAACTTCCGGGCAATCAGATAAATGATTCCCCAGCAAACGGGTATGGCGGCTAAGGTGGCATAAGGTAGCAGGGTGAGCGTAAAATGAACGACTGCTATTACTCCTAAAAATGCCATGAGCATGAACATTTTAAAAACCTGTGATTGGGGAACGTCCTGTTCTTTGGAAAAGGGAAACAATAATCCGGACAGCCGGTAATAAGAAAGTGAAAAAAGAGTGCAGAAAGTGAAGATCAACAGTAAATCGACAATAACTTTAATCCCTGCTATTCCTATATATATCAGAGCAAAAGCGATGAATACAGGAACAAAATATTTAATGTATATAGCTTTAAAGCATCCCATGAGAAATAGGCCGGGTTGTGCAAGGGGTTTGGATTGATATAGCCATAGTTTATTGCCCTTGTCCGTTAGTCCCAGGGAAGGGATTGTGATCATAACAAGTAAAGGGAGAATATAAAGAGGGATCAACATCGGGAAAAGAACTTCTTTTGTGTGCGAGTGCGTGAATGCATGGTAGATAGACATGCAGTTAGGAAGGATGATACACACATACATGGGGAGGATTGCCTGTTTGAATTTTAAGTTTCTACCGGTCAGCAACCAGGCCAGGGTAAAGCCTGAATTTTGAAGAGGATTGCGGGTGAACCAGTTAGCCAGGCGGCTTATATATTTACTTTTGGCCTTTATCGGTTGTCCCGCTGCCTGCACCTCGATTTGTGCGACCTTTTGGTTTAGAGAAGAACTAAAACAAGTTATCGTCAGTATAAATAGCAATAAACTTATTCCTACCCCTAAAAGTCCCAGTGCCGCTGTGTAGTAGCCGGGATAGAGGAAAAATTCAGTAATGGCCGTGTAGTAAGCAGGGGGAGTGAAATACATCCACATAGGAGGCGCTGTTGTAAAATCGATAGCAATTTGTGAATTAGCCTTTGTAAAGAACTGATAGCTGAAAACTAATAAAGCAACGACGATCAATTGTACAAAAGTCATTATTTTCTGGAATTTTTCCGCCGGAGTATATTGCATTATACCTACATAAAATAGGTTAGCAAGCAGGAGTGAAAAAATGGTATTGAGGATAACACCGACAATAAATAGAAGTCCGGTTATGATACCCTGCCAAATGATAACGATCAGAAAAGGAATGATTGCCAAACAAATCGTAATAAAAAGAATATGAATGAGCATGGATACGATTCGGGCGGATAAAATCGTTTTGGAAGTTATCGGCAGCCGTTGTAATATTTCATTATCGTTTTTACTGAATAACAACTGGGAATATTCGGAAAGGAAGTTGATAAATACCGTGAAACACAATAAAGCATGAAATAACAACAGGGCACTGGGTAAAGAAGACGTTCGTAAAGCAAGGAAAAAAAGCAATGGTCCGGAGAGGCTCATGATGATCCCTTGCTTGAGCATCGTGTTGTTTGCATTTTGTTTCCCGTTCCGGTTCTTCTCTGTCCGGTTATTGACCGTTATTTTGGCTGTAACGATAGAACACATCTGTTTATAATCGATGCCTAAACGGATAAAAAGAGGACGGAAAATATGAAGTATGAATAGGAGAGTTTTAATCATTTTCTTTCTTTTCAAATGCGTCAATAATTTGCTCGGTTTTATCCGGCATAGCGGAACCTCCCGTAAGTTTGGAGAAAAACATTTCCAAAGAAGAGGCATTGGCTTGCTCTTTCAAGGCTTCAACCGTGCCATCGGCCACGATGACACCATCGTTTAATAAAATAATCCTGCTGGCTATTTTTTCAACGACATCCATTAAATGAGAACAGTAAAAAATAGTTTTTCCTTCTTTTACCAATTGCGACATGATCTCTTTCACAATAATAACTGCATTGGCATCCAATCCGTTTAAAGGTTCGTCCATGAAAATGAGATCCGGGTTATGGAGCAGGCCTGAAATAATATGTATTTTTTGCTTCATACCTTTTGAGAAACTGACTATCCGCTGATTTGCCTGAGAAGACATTTCGAATAAGGACAGTAAGAGGGTGGCTCTTTCTCTGGCCAGGGGGACAGGCATTCCGTAAAGCGTTCCGATAAATTCCAGATATTCCATCGGACTTAGCTGTTCATACATAATAGCGTTTTCCGGTATATAGCCGATACGTTGTTTGATTTCCAGATTATGAGTTTTCAGGTCGTAACCTAAAACGTGGGCATCTCCTTCGAAATCTTGTAATAAGCCACATAATATTTTGACCGTGGTCGATTTTCCGGCTCCATTGCTTCCTAAATAACCGATAATCTCTCCGGTATGGATGCTTAGGTCGATTCCTTTCAGTACTTCGAGCTGTTCATGGCCTTTTTGATAGTTTTTTTTGAGATTTTCTGTGTGGATAACAAGATCGTTCATGAAATATGGATTTATATACGGTTTAAAATTAAATATTTTTTTGTTTTTATTTGTATTTAAAGAGGAATTTTAATCTATAGTAAGAAGAACGAAACTGAAAAGCTACAGGAAAATGGGTTGAGAACACTTTTATTTGGGTAGGAATTTGTATATTTGACAAAGGATATTGATGTTAATTTTGAATATTATAAATTTTATTGATATATGAGTTTTATCGAAACATATAATTTGACAGGATTGGTGATAGGGATATGCACTTTTCTGATTATCGGAGTGTTTCACCCGGTAGTCATAAAGTGTGAATATTACTTCGGAACCCGTTGCTGGTGGGTATTTTTAGTGTTGGGATTTATAGGAATAGGAGCGGCTTTGTGGATTCATCATGTATTGTGGTCGTCTTTGTTCGGTGTGTTTGCCTTTTCTTCGTTCTGGACTATTTTGGAAATATTCGAACAAAAAGGAAGAGTAAAAAAGGGATGGTTTCCCATGAATCCTAAAAGGAAAAACGATTATGAATGAAACGGACAATTTAAAACGGCTCAATGAATTTTGCCGGAATTCTTTGGTAGAACATTTAGGAATAGAGTACACGGCCATGGGAGAAGGGTGGATAGAAGCCCGGATGCCGATAGATCATCGGACCTGCCGTCCGGACGGACTTTTGCACGGAGGGGCTAATATGGCTTTGGCGGAGACGATAGGAGGGGTTATCAGTGCAATCACCTTGCCCGAGAATCAGGAATTTAAAGCATTCGGCATAGAGATAAACGGCAACCATATGAAACAGGCGAAGGGCCGGTATGTTGTTGCAAGAGGGACATTTATCCATAAGGGCAGGACAACGCATGTCGTCAATGTGGAAATTCGGGATGAGTTCGGGAATCTGGTGACGATTAGCCGGGTTACAAATATCATTACAGACTGAATCGATAAGCCATCGAATAAGAAATAGAAGCGATAAGGTATTTTTTATATAAATATGCCCTCTGAAAGGATTTGATTCCCAGAGGGCAATTTTAATTTTAGAGTTTATTGGTAGGATGGCTTACTTTTTCAGGACGGCCAGGGCTGCTTCATAATCGGGTTCCGTCGTAATCTCCGGTACCAATTCTTCGTAGATCACTTTTCCCTTTTCGTCGAGCACGATCACCGCCCTTGCCAGCAATCCGGCTAAAGCCCCGTCGGTAATTGCTACTCCGTAATCCTCTCCGAATTTTGTATCACGGAAAGCCGATAGCGGGATGAGATGATCGATTCCTTCGGTAGTACAAAACCGGGCATGTGCAAAAGGAAGGTCTTTTGAGATGGCCAGCACGATTGTATTCGGCATTTCGGTAGCCATGGTGTTGAATTTGCGTACCGACATGGCACATACTTTTGTGTCGAGGCTTGGAAAGATATTCAATACAACCCGCTTACCTTTTAATTCCTGGAGAGACAATTCGCTTAAATCGCTTTTTACCAATGTGAAAGCAGGGGCTTCACTGCCTACTGCCGGAAAAGTACCTTTCAGATTTACTTTATTTCCTCCTAACGTTACTGTTGCCATAATCATTATATTTAAAAAAGTTATCAATGTCATAATTCAATATTTTATGTTGCAAGATAATATTATCTTTCCATTGTTTCAAATCGATAATTTCTATTCTACGATAGGGATAACTTATAGTTTCGTTTAAGGCTGTAAGCCTGTTCCGCCGGGATACGAGAATAAGGCAGGAATGAATAGGAATGCAAGCTGTTCTATGCAGGAAACAGATAAACATTTTGCAGATAAGAAAATTCCATTTTTGAAAGCAAATAGGATTTATTTGTAAAAAATATTATTTTTGAATATTATT